>JANOTO010000214.1:0-2161 GCA_031416395.1 Rhodoferax sp.
TTTGCATTGGCATCGGCATCGGAGTAAACCGCCACGGTTTTCACACCCATACGCGCGCAAGTGGCAGCGACTCGGCAGGCGATCTCGCCACGGTTGGCGATGAGAATTTTTTTAAACATGTCTGGCTTTCTTCAAATCAAACTTGACCGTCGCGTCGCGCAAACTACGAGCGACCGCATGGAACGCAGGTTTAGGTTGACCCTGCGCATCGAACAAGGTGGGGCGTTGGGGAAGGCCATCTGCGCGCCGCTGGCCCTGTGCCCAGCGGTTAACCCAGCTGTCGCCATCCGTCACGTTCCACATGACCACCATTTCGACAGCCGCGTGGTTGACGCAGGTGTCCATGAAGGCTTTGTACAGCGCAGCCACTGCCGCATCGCGCGCCGGCACATCGCCGGGGTACTGCGTGTCGCGCACGTCCAACTCGGTGATTTGAATGCTCAAGCCCAAGGCCTGCAACTCGTCAAAAAACCGCAACAGCTTGGCCTCGGAAAACCGGCGCGACAAATCCAGATGGGCCTGCAAACCCATCACGTCAACAGGGGTGCCACGCTTGACCCAACTTTCAAGCATGCGCAGCAGCGCCGCACGCCGTGCCTCGCACCAGGGCTCGTCTTGCTCTACCCCGTAGTCGTTGTAGGCCAGTTTGGCCTGTGGGTCTGCCTCGCGGGCCAGCTCAAACAGTGCGGGGTATTTATCAACACCCCACAGACGGGACAGCACCGATTCCCGCATGCCATCTTTATTTTTGACATCTGCGTCTATCACTTCATTGAGCACATCCCACGTGTGGATGCGCCCCTTGTAGCGCTGCATCAGGGCGTGCAAGTAAGCCGTCTGCGCCTTGGCAAACTGGTCGGGTGTAGCGCTCGCCAAATATCCGGGGGTTGATTGATGCCACGCCAGCGTGTGGCCGCGCATGGGCGCATTCAAACCACCGGCAATGGCTACCACCCGGTCGGCTTGCGTGTAGTCGCGTACGCCGAATGCGTTCTCCATGTTGCGCCATTTCATGGCGTTCTCGGCGGTGATGACGCCAGTATGCTGCTGCAACAGGCTGCGCACCGGCTCTTTATCGGCGTAACTTGGGTGCACGGCAAACCCAAAGCGTCGCCCGCTACGACGGGCCAATTCGTCCAAACGCACGGCTGGATGGGCTGAGGACGGATCGTCAGAGGGGTCAGCCAATAGCGTCTGTGCGATGGCCGCACCGCCACTCGCACCACCGATGCAAGCACCGCTGGCCCAACCTAATAGTTTGCGGCGTTGCACGGCTTATCGAGCCTCACCCACCGGGGCATGACTCAACCAGGCACTGACACGCCGCAGCAAGCTCTTTAGAAACTTGAGCAGCACCACAAGCAACCAGATGCTCAAGACCAGCACGATGACCAGCGCCACGCCAAACGCCACAGGGTGCTGCGTGGCCAGCCACATCATGCCCATCACCAGGCCATCTTCAAACAGGCTCATCGCGATGTTGGAGAACGGTTCGGGCGAGGTGTTGATGGCCGCGCGCGTGGTCGCCTTCGTGGCGTACGACGTCGCAGCCAGCGAGCCACCGAGCAGGCCCGCCATCAGGCCCATGGTGGCACTGTCTGCCCCAAAGACGCCAGCGGCCAGCGCGGCACCAGCAGGCACGCGAATGACCGAGTGAACCAAGTCCCACAGCGTGTCGAGCCCTGGAATCTTGTCGGCAAAAAATTCGATGAAAAGCATAAAACCACTGCCCGCCAGCACTGCCGGGTGCTGCAAGGCGCTCAAGCCCGCAGGCAGCGGCAGCCAACCCATCCAACCCGCCATGCCGGTAATGAACACCACGGCATACAGGCGAATGCCACTGGCCCAACCCAGCGCCGCCGCCAATGCAAGCAGTTGTGCCATGTCCATGCCGCTGCTGCCCTTTTGCGCAACACCTGCGATGGATTGCCAGATTTGTAGAAGAGTGTCCATATGCGATTTTCAATCGATTCAATACCGTTTGGCAACCTCTTCCAGCATCACCTCAGTCGCCCCGCCACCAATGCCCAGCACACGCGCATCGCGCCACAACCGCTCAATCGGTGTCTCGCGCATGTAGCCCATACCACCGTGAAACTGCTGGCAGGTTTGCAGCACTTCGTTGACCAGCTCCCCAGTTAGCGCCTTCAACATCGACACC
>JANOTO010000215.1:0-10581 GCA_031416395.1 Rhodoferax sp.
GGTGTCGATGTTGAAGGCGCTAACTGGGGAGCTGGTCAACGAAGTGCTGCAAACCTGCCAGCAGTTTCACGGTGGTATGGGCTACATGCGCGAGACACCGATTGAGCGGTTGTGGCGCGATGCGCGTGTGCTGGGCATTGGCGGCGGGGCGACTGAGGTGATGCTGGAAGAGGTTGCCAAACGGTATTGATGTGTATAATTATATAAACTCATACACACAAAAGACCTTATGCGTACCAATATCGTGATTGACGACTCGCTCATGGCACAAGCCATGAAAGCGGGCGATTTCAAAACCAAAAAAGATGCCGTGGAAGAGGGCTTGCGTTTGCTCGCGCGCCGGGCCGCCTATCAAAACTTGCGCGCATTGCGCGGCAAGTTGCAATGGAGCCTTGTGGGCGACTGGACGCAGACTGCACACCAAGTGCAGGAGGCCCGTGTGCCTTTGTATCCGCCGAGCAGGTCAACTCCTAGCGCGCCTGACCGATGATCACCGCCGACAGCAGCGTCTGGATCGATTATTTCGCGGGCCGCAACACGCCTGCCAGCAACGCGCTGGATGCCGTGCTGGACGACTCTAGCCACGATCTCGTGCTGTTGGATGTGGTGATGATGGAGGTGCTGCGCGGCTTTCGGTTCGACCGTGAATGGCGCGTCGCCAAAGATGCCTTCACCGCACTACAGGTACAGACGGCGGGCGGCGAAAAGCTGGCCGTCAAGGCCGCAGGGTTGTACCGCCAATTGCGCAGCGAAGGAGTCACCGTGCGCTCATCGATTGACCTGATGGTGGGCAGCTGGTGCATTGAAAACGACTGCACGCTGATTCACAGCGACCGGGACTTTGTGCCCATGAGCGGGCACGGGCTTCAATTTTGGACTGAGTAATTGCTATGGACACCCTCCTACAGATCTGGCAATCCATCGCCGGTGTCGCCCAAAAGGGCAGTAGCGGCATGGACATGGCGCAACTGCTCGCATTGGCGGCGGCGCTGGGTTGGGCCAGCGGCATTCGTCTCTATGCCGTGGTGTTCATCACCGGCATGGCGGGTTGGATGGGTTGGCTGCCGCTGCCTGCGGGCTTGAGCGCCTTGCAGCACCCGGCATTGCTGGCGGGCAGTGGTTTTATGCTGTTCATCGAATTTTTTGCCGACAAGATTCCGGGGCTCGACACGCTCTGGGACTTGGTTCACTCGGTCATTCGCGTGCCTGCTGGTGCCGCGCTGGCCGCTGGCGTCTTTGGGGCAGACAGTGCCACCATGGGCCTGATGGCGGGCTTGCTCGGCGGTTCTCTGGCTGCTACGTCCTACGCCACGAAGGCAACCACGCGCGCCGCCATCAACACCTCGCCCGAGCCGTTCTCCAACATCGCGATGAGCTTGGTCGAAGATGGTCTGGTGATTGGCATGATGTGGCTGGCGACCAATTACCCTGTGACTTTCGGCGTGGTGCTGACCGTCGTACTGATCTTGAGCATCTGGCTGCTTATCGTGTTGATCAAGTTTCTGAAGAGCCTGGTGCGGCGCGTCAAAGCCTGGTTTGGCGGTGCTGAGTTAGCCCAACCGAGTTAAGCGATATCCTTATGTTTAAAAAAATTCTCATCGCCAACCGTGGCGAGATCGCCTGCCGAGTCGCTGCCACTTGCGCGCGTATGGGTGTGAAAACCGTGGCGGTTTACTCCGATGCCGATGCCAATGCAAAACACGTCAACGTTTGCAATGAAGCTGTGCATGTCGGTGGCAACGCCCCCAAAGACAGCTATCTGCAATGGGCACGTATTCTGGCGGCGGCCAAGGCCACCGGCGCACAAGCGGTACATCCTGGCTACGGGTTCTTGAGTGAAAACGAAGAATTTGCACAGGCCTGTGCCGATGCGGGGCTGGTCTTCATTGGCCCGCCACCCTCGGCCATCAAGGCAATGGGGCTCAAGGCGGAGTCCAAACACCTGATGGGCAAGGCCGGTGTGCCACTGGTGCCGGGTTACCACGGTGCCGGGCAAGATGCGGTCATGCTCCAGCGTGAGGCTGATGCCATCGGCTACCCGGTGTTAATCAAAGCCAGCGCGGGCGGTGGCGGCAAGGGCATGCGCGCAGTGGATAAGTCTGAAGACTTCGCCGCTGCGCTGGCCTCCTGCAAGCGCGAAGCGATCAACAGCTTTGGCGATGATGCGGTGTTGATCGAAAAGTACGTGCAGCGCCCGCGTCATATTGAGATTCAAGTGTTTGGCGACACGCTGGGCAACTACGTCTACCTGTTTGAGCGCGACTGCTCAGTGCAACGCCGTCATCAAAAAGTGTTGGAAGAAGCCCCTGCGCCGGGTATGACAGAAGCGATGCGCCGCCAGATGGGAGAAGCGGCGGTGGCTGCTGCGAGGGCCGTCAACTACGTGGGTGCAGGTACAGTCGAATTCATCGTCGAGCAAAAGCCTGATGGCAGCATGAAGTTCTACTTCATGGAGATGAACACCCGCCTGCAAGTGGAGCACCCCGTCACTGAAGCGATTACGGGGCACGATCTGGTCGAGTGGCAATTGCGTGTTGCTTGCGGTGAGCGCCTGCCCGCATTGCAGGCCGATCTCAAAATTCAAGGCCATGCGATTGAAGCGCGTATCTGCGCCGAAAACCCGGATAACAACTTTCTGCCCGCTACGGGAAAGCTCAATGTGCTGAGCTGGCCTGACAACGTCAGCTTCAGCCGCAATGCCGATGGTGAGTCGCTGCACGATGCCGCCCCTGTGCGCCTGGACGCGGGCGTGCGCGCGGGCGATGCGATATCGCCGTTTTACGATTCGATGATCGCCAAGCTCATCGTGCACGGTGCCACGCGCGAGGAGGCCTTGGCGCGCATGGACGCTGCGCTGGCTCAGACGCACATCGTCGGGTTGAACACCAACGTGCAGTTTTTGCGCCATGTGGTGAGGAGCGAGTCGTTTCAGAAGGCCAATTTAGACACCGCGTTGATTCCTCGTGAGGCAGCGGTGCTGTTCAACCAGGAAAAAATTGGTCTTGACCTCGCTGTTGCTGCCGTGGTGGCACAAACTCTTCTGCAGGAACGTTCACTTGCGACGGCCAACGACAACGGCTGGATTGACCCTTGGTCGCAGCGCGACGGCTGGCGCTCGCACGGCCTCACGCAGCGGCGCTTCGAGTTTGAGTTTCACACCGAAAAATGTGCCGCAACGTTGACGTATTTGCATGACGGTGCTTTGCAGCTTGCGATGGGTGATGTCAAAACCACTAGCGGTGAAATCACGGGATCACTGCTGACATTTGCAGGCACAGGCACCGTGATCGACCTGCAATTCGCTGGGCAGCGCCACCGCGTTAACGTCTACCGCCATGGCGAGGTTGCCCATGTATTTGGAGCGCCAGGCGCAACGCAGATTACCGTCATCGACATCCTCGCGCATGCGGGCGATGGCGCGGCGGACACGGGGCGGCTCACCGCGCCGATGCCCGGCAAAGTGGTTTCCTTCAGCGTAAAGACGGGCGACAAAGTGGCCAAGGGCCAGGCCCTGGCGGTGATGGATGCCATGAAGATGGAGCACACCATCGCCGCGCCAGCCGATGGCGTGGTGGGCGAGCTGCTGTTTGCACCGGGCGACCAGGTGGCCGAAGGTGCCGAGCTGCTGAAGCTGGTGGTATGAGGCTTCTTTCCTCATGATCATCACCGTCTGTTGCGCCAATACCAAAGTGTCACCGTGGCTGGACGGCCTGCGTGCCGCGCTGCCTGCCGCCTCGGTCAGCGAATGGAAACCGGGCGATGCAGCCGCTGACTACGCCATCGTTTGGGCGCCACCCCAGCAGTTCATCGACGAGCAACATCAGCTTAGGGCCCTGTTGAACATCGGTGCAGGCGTTGACGCGCTGACCGCACTGCGCATCCCGCCGCACATCAAGCTGGTGCGGCTGGATGATGCGGGTATGTCGGTCCAAATGGCCGAGTATGTTTGTCACACGGTGATTCGGCATTTTCGCGAATTTGACGGCTATGACGCTGACACGCGCGCTGGCAAATGGTCGTACCGAAAGCCGGGTATTCGGGCTGATTTCCCCGTGGGCGTAATGGGCCTGGGCGTATTGGGCGAGCGCGTCGCCCGCGCGTTGCTCCAGTTCGATTTCCCCGTGAATGGCTGGAGCCGCTCGCCCAAGCAGATTGACGGCATCCGGTGTTTTTCAGGCCCGGCGCAATTTGATAAGTTTCTGAAAAGTAGCAAGGTGCTCGTCTGCCTGCTGCCCTTGACGGCGGACACACGCGACATCATGCGGCGTGAAACCTTGCTCAAGCTGCAAGCGGGCGGCTACGTCATCAATGTGGCGCGTGGTGGGCATTTGGTGGACGAAGACTTGATCGCGCTGATTGACAGTGGCCACCTCGCTGGTGCAACGTTGGACGTCTTCCGCACCGAGCCACTGCCCAGCACGCATCCGTTTTGGCAGCACCCCAAAATCACCGTCACCCCGCACACCTCTGCGCGCACCCTGCGCGATGAATCGATTGCGCAGATTGTGGGCAAGATCAAGGCGTTGGAGCAGGGGCTGGCGGTTGCGGGTATCGTCGAACCACAGCGCGGTTATTGACCCGCCAATAGACAGAAAACAGGTGCCATCATGAACTTGCCGAAGCATGTCAAATTAGTCGATGTGGGCCCGCGCGATGGGCTGCAAAACGAGAAGCAGGCGGTGCCTGCCGCGGTCAAGATCGAGCTGGTGCACCGCTTGCAGGCAGCCGGTTTGAAAGAGATTGAGGTCACCAGCTTTGTCAGCCCCAAGTGGGTGCCGCAGATGGGTGACAACGCGCAGGTGATGGCGGGCATTACGCGCGTGCCGGGCGTTCGCTACTCGGTGCTCACGCCCAATATGAAGGGCTTGGAGGCGGCGATGGCCGCGCCCAAAGCGCTCTGGCCCGATGAGATTGTGGTGTTCGCAGCGGCCAGCGAGGCCTTCAGCCAGCGCAACATCAACTGCTCCATCGCCGAAAGCATCGAGCGCTTTCGCCCGGTGACCGAGATGGCGCTGGCCCATGGCATTTTTGTGCGCGGTGCAATCTCGTGCGCCGTGGGTTGCCCCCTGGAAGGCGAGGTGGCTCCCGCCAGCGTGTCCGCAGTGGCGCGGCAGCTCAAAGGCATCGGCGTGCAGCACGTAGGCGTGGCCGATACGATTGGCGTGGGCACACCGCTCAAAGTGCAGCGGGCGTTGGACGCGGCGTTGGAGCACTACGGCTTGAACGATGTGTCGGGACATTTTCACGACACCTACGGCCAGGCCACGGTCAACACCTTGGCGGCTTTACAGATGGGTGTGTGGCAGTTTGACACCTCGGTGGCGGGCCTGGGTGGCTGCCCGTTTGCCAAAGGGGCCACCGGCAACGCAGCGACGGAAGACATCGTCTACCTGCTGCACGGCATGGGGATCGAGACCGGCATTGACCTGGACAAACTGCTCGATGCGGGTAAGTTCATCAGCGACTTTTTGCAGCGCAAGCCCAACTCGCGCGCGGCCACCGCGCTCTTGACAAAGCGCGGCAGCTTGCTGGCTGAAGCGGTGGCGGCTTGAGTGGAGATCTGATGGTGAATGTCACAACCCCCACCTACACCTTCGACTACGCCACCAGGGCTGCAAGCCATCAGGTTGCATCCCCGTGTGTGTCGATCTGCAATATCGATGATGTCACCGGCCTGTGCGAGGGCTGCTTTCGCACACTCGATGAAATAGCGGTGTGGTCGCAGATGGACAACGCGGCCAAGCGCGAAATCTGGAACCGTATTACGCAGCGTGCGGCGCAATCTAAGACGCCATGAAACACCTGACGTTTTACTTTGATGTCATCTCGCCCTACGCCTTTTTGGCGTTCGAGGCGCTGCCTGAATTCTTGACCGGCCACAGCCACAGCGTGACGTACAAGCCGGTGCTGTTCGCGGCCCTGCTCAAGCACCACGGCCAGTTGGGCCCCGCAGAGATCGTCGGCAAGCGTGAATGGACGTACCGCCAGGTGCAGTGGCTGGCGCAGCGCCAGAACACGCCACTCCAAATGACGGCCACGCATCCGTTCAACCCGCTGGGTTTGCTGCGGTTGGCAGTTGCGTGCGCAACGCCTGGCGACGCGGCACATCTTTCGCCAAATCGGTATGTGTGCGAGGCGGTTTTGCGCCACGTGTGGCAGGGCGGTGCTGACGCGGCTGACGCGGCTCGTCTGGCCGAGCTCACAATGCTGCTGGCCCCCACCCGCGCGCCGGACAGTGATGAGATCAAGGCCGCTTTGAAAGCCAATTGCGACGAGGCCATAGCCCACGGCGTGTTTGGAGTGCCCACCATCGAGGTCGATGGCAAGTTCTTCTGGGGGCTGGACGCGCTGCCCATGTTGCGTGACTATTTAAGTGGCGAGGCCTGGTTTCAAACCGACGCGTGGGCGCAGGCGGCGCAGGTGCCAATAGGACAAGCACGGCGCAGTATTTGAGGATGAATTTCGTAAAAATTAACCTGTGAGTTAATTTTTAATGTCGAATGCTTGTTTTTACCCAAATTTAGAGAAGAATAGCACTCTAGCTCTCGAATACTTTGCGTAAGTAGCTATATTTTTTACAGCAACTTTCGCCTGACACTAAACATACTGAACCTCTACCCGCGCGAGGTAATCGCGCAGAAGGGCGAACTGCTGCGCTATCGTGACGGCATCGTTTTTCAGAGCGCTGGCTTCGATGATGTCGCCGAGGTCGGTGATGAATTGAAAGCCAAACGCGCCGCCTGACCCTTTCATGCCGTGACCAATTACGCGCAGGGCTGCAAAGTCGTTGGATGCCAGGCCTTTGGCCAGCCCTTCCATGTCGCGCTTGCGGGTGTCCATGAACAGGGGCATCAGGTCTTCCAGGTCACGGTCAACCTGGATGATGAGTTTTTCAGTCATTTTGATTTTTCTTCACAAGGATGCCAGTGCAAAACCCGTGGCCTCGGGCTGGGTGGATTGAGTCAACTGGCGCGCGCCGATGGCACCGTCCAGCGCAGCGCGCAGCACTGCAGACGATATCGGTTTACTGAGCAGGTCGTTGCAGCCCGCTGCCAGCGCCAGCGTGCGGTGTGGCTCACCAGCATGCGCGGTGGTGGCCAATATCGGGCGGCTGAAGCCCAGCTCGCGCAATTGTTTGACGGCATCCAGTCCATTCATGACGGGCATTTCCAAGTCCATCAAGATGGCATCCGGGTGTGCTGCAAGCGCCGTGTCCACGGCCTCGCGCCCGTTGGTGGCCTCCAGCACGGTCAGGCCCAGGCGCTTGAGGTGGAACACGCACAGGGCCCGCAAGTCGTCGGCATCTTCGGCCACCAGCACGGTGCCGTGCAGGGCGTGAACTGCAGGTTTTGCAGGCGCTTTGTGGGTGGTGCTGGTTGCGCTCAGGGCGGCTGGCTCGGTCAGCGGCATGGGTACTGCCTGCGACCGCTGTGTGTGCGGCTCCGTCGGTATCGCCGGGAGGTCTTGTGCCCGCTGGGGTTCAGCCGCTTCGGCGCTGTGCGTCAACTGCCCTGCTGCCGCCGGTAGCGTCAGCGTGAACTGCGAGCCCACGCCCAACTGCGAGGCCAGCGTGATCTCGCCTTGCATCAGGCGCGCCAGATCGCGGCTGATGGTCAGGCCCAGCCCGGTGCCGCCGTGCTTGGCGGCGATGCTGTCGTCGGCCTGCGCGAAGGCGGCAAACAGGCGCGACTGGGCTTGCGTTGACAGGCCAGGGCCGGTGTCTTTGACAGCGATGCTTAAGTGGCCGTTACGCCATGACACGTCCAGCAGCACCTGGCCCTGCGGTGTGAACTTGATGGCATTGCCCGCCAAGTTGAGCAGGATTTGCCGCACGCGAAAGGCATCAATCTCCACGACATCTGGCATGCCGTGGGCAAATGTGGCTTGCAGCGCAACGGGTTTGTCGCGCACCAGCGGCTTCAGCGTGGCCACCACGTCTTCCACCAGCGCACGCAGGCTCTCGGCCTGGGTGACGATGCGCACCTGCCCGGCTTCAAGCTGCGCCTGATCCAGAATGCCGTTGATCAGCGCCAGCAAATGACGGCCATTGCGATCAATCACCGAGCTGTTTTTCATGCGCTCTTCGCGGCCCATGGTGTCGGTCTTCCAGTTGATATTGTTAAAGCCGAGGATGGCCGTCAGTGGCGTGCGCAGCTCGTGCGTCATGTGCGATAAAAACTGACTTTTCAGGCGCGTTGCCTCTTCGGCGGCCAGTTTCTCCACCATCAGTTGGCGGCTCTTGCGGTACAGGTGCAACTGGCGCCAGATGACGGCTCCCATGTGAATGAAGAGTGCCGCCAGCGCAGGCAGCAGCACGCCCACAGTGAGCCCAAACGAGCCCAGATACGAAGCCAAAAACCCAACCAGCAGCAGCATGCCTGGCACGGCCAGCACCTGCACAGTGCCCAGGGTTTGCACCCGCGGGTGGGCCAACGTCAGGGCCAGCATGGCCATCAGCGCGGCCAGCGCACCATCCAGCGGCCAGGAGCGGGGATTAAGCAGCAGGCCGTTCTTCAAAAAGACGGGCAGAGACGCGGCGAAATGCAGCCCTGCCATTCGCCCCAGCGGCGTTTGATTGAAGTCGCCCAGCACCGCGCTGGAGCTGCCGATGTAGACGATCTTGCCGTTGAAGGTTTGCGCCAGTTCAGCAAACCGGGGCGAACCGCTGGCGGCCAGCGCCAGCTCGTAAAACGGCACGACTGTCAGGCTGTTGAAATTGCGCGGAAATCGAAGATGAACCATGCCTTCTGCGTCCATCGGCACGGGTGTGCCGTTGAGCACGACGCGCCGGCTGGTTTGATCCAATTGCACGGGCGTGCCCGCCGCCTTGAGCGCTGCCAGTGACAGGGACGGAAGTACCTCGCCATAAGCGCGGTGCAGCATCGGCACGCGGCGAAACGTTCCGTCTGAATCGGCCAGCATGCTGATCACGCCCGTCGCCGCTTTGTCGTCAAATTTGGCCAGCGGTAGCGTCATGTCGTCCCACGGCTGGGCCAGCCAGGTGAGGCCGCGCGCCCATGCCCCCTGAGCCAGCCGCTCGCGGTAGCTCGCATCATGCGCGGCACCACCAAAGGGCAACGATGCGGCGGCCAGCACCACCTTTGAGTTGAGCGTGCGGGCAAACTCATCATCGCCCCCGCGCGCTTCAGAAAACAGGATGTCGTACGCGACTGACTTGGCACCTGCCTTGAGCAGATAGGGCGTAACCAGCGCGTAAACGTCGCGGTTATACGGCCAGGCACCAATCTGCGGCTGCAGGCGGGCCATGGACGGTTCGTCCACATCGACCACCACGACGTCTGAGAAGTCAGCTTCGGGCGCGCTTAAGGCCAAGAGCGCATCGTGTAGCTTGAGTTCAATGTCGCGCGCCAGAGGGGTGAGCGTGAGCAGCGCTGCCGTAAGCAGCCCCAATGTGCCCAACACCAGGCAGCGCCAATAATAGCCACGCAGCTTCATTTTGATTGATAGGGGTTGGATGGCTGAGCGCGGGCGCCGTTGAAACTCAGTGGCTATCGGTGACAACGTCTGGCGCAAGCGTGCAAGACTTCTGGCTGCACGCGTGTACCTCGCCATCCACAAATACCATCAGCTCACCGGGGGCCAGCGCCGTCCAATCCTCATTGGTGGTGAGCGGCTCGGTCACGACGATGGCCAGGCGGTCTTGCGGGCCGTTGAGCTCAGCCAAGTCCACGCGCATGTCTTCGTCCTTCAGATGCACCTCGCCAAACGGGTACTGGCGAATCAGATAGACCAGCTTGGTGCTGGCGTGCGCCCACAGCGCCTGCCCGTTGGAGAGCAAGAAATTGAAGGTGCCGTGGCTTGAAATCTGCGGCACCAGGTCGCGCAGAGAGAGCGTGAGCTCCTGCACGCTGGGCACACCCACGTGGGATTTGGCCAGCTCCTGCATCAGCCAGCAAAACGCCAGCTCGCTGTCGGTGTTGCCAACGGGTCGAAAGTGGCCGTGCAGCGTGGGGTTGAAATCTTTCAAGTCGCCATTGTGGGCAAACACCCAATAGCGGCCCCAAAGCTCGCGCACGAACGGGTGGCTGTTCTCCAGCGTGACGGCACCCACAGTGGCTTTTCGCACGTGGGCCACCACGTTGTGGCTCTTGATCGGGAAGCTGCGCAACATCTTGGCGATGGGCGACGTCGCAGCACTTTCTTTGTCCACAAAGTAGCGCACCCCTTTGCCGGGGCACTGGCCCTCGCTTTCAAAAAAAGCCATGCCCCAGCCATCAGCGTGATGATCGGTGGAGCCACCACGCTGCGAGAAGCCGGTGAAGCTCAAGGTCAAGCTGGCCGGCAGGCGGCTGTTCATTCCGAGCAGTTGGCACATAGTGGCGCTGGACTCCTGAGTGGCGTACCCCATCAATGCTTCATTGCTATTAAGTAAATAGCTGTTTGTGCATGTTGTACGAGGGCTAGGCCATTATTATATTCAAAATTCATCGTAAAACTCTGAATTTTCAGGCTAAATTAACCCTGAGGTTAATTTTTAGTCAGAATGCCTACTTTTACCCACTTTTGCCGGTTTTCGCGAGAATTTCGCTGCTGCGGTCGTCAGGTTTTGGGTTCTGACCA
>JANOTO010000216.1:0-10756 GCA_031416395.1 Rhodoferax sp.
AACGCATCCATGCCCTCTTTTTGATCGGTGGTGGAAAACAAAGCGTGAAAGATGCGCCGCTCAAACATCACGCCGTCACTCAGGCCGCTCTCAAACGCGCGGTTGATGGACTCTTTGGCGGCCATGACGGCGATTTGCGAATAGTCACAAATCATCAACGCCGCACCCAAGGCCTCGTCCATCATTTTGTCCAGCGGCACCACGCGGCTGACCAGGCCGGCGCGCTCGGCCTCGGTCGCGTCCATCATGCGGCCTGTCAGGGTCAAATCCATCGCCTTGGCTTTGCCCACGGCGCGCGGCAGGCGCTGCGTGCCACCCGCGCCGGGGATGATGCCCAGCTTGATCTCGGGCTGGCCAAACTTCGCGTTGTCCGCCGCAATGATGAAGTCACACATCATCGCCAGTTCGCAGCCGCCGCCCAGTGCAAAACCGCTCACCGCCGCGATCACCGGCTTGCGCACGCTGCGAATCGTCTCCCAGTTGCGGGTGATGAAATCACCCTTGTACACATCAGCAAAGGTGTAGGAGCCCATCGAACCGATGTCAGCGCCAGCGGCGAAGGCTTTTTCACTGCCGGTGACGATGATGCAGCCAACGGCGCTGTCGGCGTCAAAGGCTTTCAGAGCGGTGCCCAGCTCGGTCATGAGCTGGTCGCTCAAGGCGTTGAGCTGCTTGGGTCGGTTCAGGGTGATGATGCCGACTTTGCCAGCTTCTGTGCGCACGTTGATTGTTTCGAAAGTTGGGCTCATGGGGGGCTCCTGAATGGTTTTGGATTCTCGCCAACTATAACGACCGCCCAGCCACCAATAATTAACCGACCAATCGGTCGAATAACCCCAAGTGGTGGTAAATTGTCGCGTCAACCAACATTTACAACGAGACTAACGAAAGATAAACCATGGCTGAAACAACTACCGAGCGCGCTGTTCTGTACGAAGAACAAGGCAACATCGCCATCGTCACGCTCAACCGCCCGCAATCTCTTAACAGCTTCACCCCGCAGATGCATCACGACCTGTGGGCCGCATTGGACATGGCCGAGACCAACCGCCTCATCCGCGCCCTGGTTTTGACTGGCGCAGGTCGCGGTTTTTGCGCGGGGGCCGATGTATCAGGCTTTGACGTGAAGCCTGGAGCCGACCGTGTGAAGCGCGCAGACCCCAGTGTCACGATCGAGGCACACTTCAACCCCACCGCGCGGCGCCTGCAAAACCTGCGCATGCCCACCGTGGTGGCCGTAAACGGCGTGGCCGCTGGAGCTGGCGCATCCTTCGTGTTCGGCTGCGACATCGCCATCGCCGCGCCGGGTGCGAGTTTCATTCAGGCCTTCAGCAAGATCGGCCTGATACCCGACGCGGGCAGCACCTGGTATCTGCCGCAGCGCATCGGCCTCGCACGCGCCACCGCCATCGCCATGACGGGCGACAAGATCAGCGCCGCGCAAGCCAAAGAGTGGGGCATGATTTGGGACGTTGCCGACGACTGCCTTGCCGCCGCCATCACCCTGGCCCAACGCCTGGCCGTCTTGCCCACCGTGGCCCTCGTCGCCACCCGGCACCTCCTGCGTGACAGCACCTCGCGCACCTTCAATCAGCAGCTAGACGCCGAGCGCGACACCCAATCCGCCATGGGTAAAACGCACGATTACCTGGAGGGCGTAACTGCGTTTCTGGAAAAGCGCACCCCGCAGTTCAAGGGGGAGTAACGATGACAGTCTGGCCCGCTGATCCCATCGCCCTCGCGCAAAGTGTCGGCAGCGCCATGTTCGCCGCCGACCGCGCCTCGCGCGAGTTCATGCAGATGGAGCTGATCTCGTGTGCGCCGGGGCGCGCGTCGATGCGCATGACGGTGCGCGGCGAGCAGTTGAATGGGCATCAGATTTGCCATGGTGGCTTCATCTTCACCCTGGCCGATTCAACCTTCGCCTTTGCCTGCAACAGCCACGGCAAGAGCGCTGTCGCCGCCAGTGCCCACATCGATTTTTTGAAGCCCGCGCACGAGGGCGACGTGCTCACCTGTGAGGCGCAGGAGCAGACGCTGCAAGGCCGCCACGGCATTTACGACATGAGGGTGACCAACCAGCGCGGCGAGGTAATTGCGATGTTTCGGGGCAAAAGTGCCCAGATAAGTGCGCAGATAGGCGCACAGATTCCAGCATCAGTTGTATGACCAAAAACTCCTCGTTTGCGCTCGAACCCATCGAGAAAGCCAGCATCGACGAGCTGCGCGCCGTGCAGCTCAAGCGACTCAAATCGACGCTGCAACACGCTCACGCCAACTCGCCCGTTTATCGCGCGAAGTTTGACGCGGCGGGCGTACATCCGAACGATTGCAAATCGCTCGCCGACCTGGCGAAGTTCCCGTTCACGACCAAAAAGGACTTCCGCGACAACTACCCGTATGGCATGTTCGCCGTGCCGCGTGAGCAATGCGCACGCATCCACGCCAGCAGCGGCACAACCGGCAAGCCGACGGTGGTGGGCTACACGCAGAACGACATCGACATGTGGGCGCAGGTGGTCGCGCGCAGCATCCGTGCGGGCGGCGCACGGCCGGGAGATTTGGTACACGTGTCGTATGGCTACGGCCTATTCACGGGCGGCTTGGGTGCGCATTACGGTGCCGAGAAACTCGGCCTGACCGTGGTGCCGTTTGGCGGTGGGCAGACCGAGCGGCAGGTGCAACTGATCACCGACTTCAAGCCCGACATCATCATGGTCACGCCGAGCTACATGCTGGCGATTGCCGAAGAGTTTGAGCGCCAGGGCCTGCGCGCGGCAGACTCGTCTCTGCGCATTGGCATCTTTGGTGCCGAGCCGTGGACGAATGACATGCGCCGCAGCATCGAGCAGCGAATGGGTATTGACGCGGTGGACATCTACGGGCTGTCTGAAGTGATCGGCCCCGGCGTCGCCAGCGAATGCATCGAGACCAAAGACGGCCCGACGATTTGGGAAGACCATTTCTACCCCGAGATCATCAACCCCGACACCGGCGAACTGGTCGCCGACGGCGAGATCGGCGAGTTGGTCTTCACCAGCCTGACCAAAGAAGCGCTGCCCATCATCCGCTACCGCACCCGCGACCTCACCCGGCTACTGCCCGGCAGCGCACGCACCATGCGCCGGATGGAGAAAATTACGGGACGAAGCGACGACATGATGATCGTGCGTGGCATCAACGTGTTCCCCACTCAGATTGAGGAGCTGATCTTGAAGCGCGCCGAATTGGCCCCGCACTACCAATGCGTGCTGCGCCGCTCGGGGGTGATGGATGATTTGATCGTGATTGTTGAAACGCATCACGCCGTGCCCCCCGACAGCTCAGAAGCCAGCGCCGCCGCTGCTCTGCTGCAACATGAGATCAAGGTCTACATTGGCACCAGCGTCGAGATTGAGCTGCGCGCTTCAGGGGGTGTGGAGCGTAGCCTAGGCAAAGCTAAGCGGGTGGTGGACGAGCGGCGGTGACGTGCGGCGAGGGAGTTAAGCCGCAATACTTATCTCTTCTGCTGCAACCGCCCTCGCCCTCGGGCCAAAGCTTGTGATGTTGGACAAGGTTTCGTTGTGATGGGCTGTGATCTGGGCTGCTGACAAAACACTGTTGTCCATCGTGGAATGCCCATCAGCCACAAGAGTGACCGGGTAGCCAAGCGCCAAGGCACGACGCGTCGTTGTGTCAACACAGAACTCACTCTGAAAGCCGCAAATCACCAGCGTCTCGATCCCGCGCGCCTGAAGCACGGTTTGCAAAGGCGTGTTGTGAAAGGAATCAGTGGCCTGCTTTCGAAGGCGTGTGTCAGACGGCGCAGCATCCAACCCCTTCGCCAGTTGCCACCCGTCGGTTCCATAAACGAGTGGGCCACCTGCGGACTCATGCTGAATCAACACCACGAGTGCGCCGGCTTTGCGGGCGCGCTGAGAAACCAGGTTGATGCGCTGGATAACGCGATCTGATTCGAAGGCGGCATACGGGCCAGAACACAGGGCTTGCTGAACGTCGATGATGAGCAGGGCAGTAGTCATGGTTTTTGTGTCTTAAAACTTCAGCCCGCATCAAGGGTCAGGCCTTCAGCCCCGTCAGCGACAGGATGATGCCCGCCAGCGCCAAGATAGCCAGGAACGATGTGGGCAGCATGGACAGCATGAAGCCTGTTCCGCGCGTCAAAGGGTCGCTGACATAGGCGCGCCAGTACATCAGCCGCCCCACCAGATAAACAACGCCCAAGCCAGCAACCCACCAGGCTGGCCAGTATTTTGCGGCCAGAAACAGCGCGGGCAGAAAGGCGACCAGGAGTTCCAGCGTGTTCATTTGAACGCGGTACATGCGCTCAAAACCCTCGTGGCCCGTGATCGCCGGTGCCTTCAGGCCAGAGCGAGTACGCGCGTTTCCGGTCAACGCGCCAAAGGTCATAAACTGAAGCACCGCTAGGATCGCGACCAGCTCGACGTATTGCATTTTTGCTCCTGAATGATGTGGGTTGACATTATGCGATTCAACGCGCGCTTCGCGGAATCGCATACGTGCCCACCGCATGCGCCACCACCTGCGGGCTGCCTTGCGAGTACAGCGACACCTCGCCCACCGCCAGCGTCTTGCCGAGTTTGATCAGCTTGCAAACGCCAATGATGCCTTTGTCAGCAGCAGGTTTTCTCAAAAAATTCATATTCAGGCTGGTGGTGACGGTGAGCGGAACAATGCCGATCTCGCCCAGGATCGCCACGTAAAGCGCCACGTCCGCCACCGCCATCAGCACCGGCCCCGCCACGGTTCCGCCCGGCCGCAGCTCCTCAACACCCACCACGTGGCTAACCGTTGCGCAGGCGTTACCCACCTCGACTACGACGCACTTGCTTTGCGGAAACGCCGTTGCTAAAAACTTGGAGATTTCGGTTTGGGTCGCCATGGCTGCTTTCTTGAGTTCAGTTGATGCACGTATATGCTACTTTATAAATAGCATACCATGTATGCTATCCGGGAGCCAGAGGCCAATCGGATTCGTATTTCTCGATTTGGAGGGGTATTTTGCCTCCCAATATACCTGAATTGGGTATTCTACTTGCCTCAATGCGCCAGCGTGATGACGACATTCCCCCTCTTGCGCCCGGTGTCAACATAGCGATGCGCCTGCACCATCTGCTCAAATGGAAAACGCCTGTCAATGACGGGTTTGAATTGCCCCGCCACTGCCAATTCTGCGAGAAAACGCAAATCTTCAGCGCTCGCAGAAGCGGGCCCTGCGATGATTTTTTTGTCGCTCGTCATCGACACCCAAGGAATTTGAAGCATCTGCGGCAGCGCACCTAAAACCATGAGCAGGCGGCCTTCCTTCTTCAGCGAAGACTTGCAGCGCGAGAACGCAGCCGTGCCGACGTTATCGACAATCACGTCATAGGTCTGACCGTTCTGCGTGAAGTCTTGTTGGGTGTAGTCAATGACATGGTCGGCCCCCAAAGACTTCACCAAATCGACATTCGCCGCACTGCACACGCCCGTTACCTGCGCGCCGAAGTGCTTGGCAAGCTGCACCGCCGCAGTGCCCACACCGCCTGACGCTCCGTTGATCAGTACGCGCTCGCCACGCTGAAGCTTGCCTCGCCTGAAAAAACTCAGCGCTGTGGTGCCACCAAACGAGAGGGCGGCGGCTTCATCAAAGGATAGATTGGGCGGCTTGAGCGCCAGCGCACCGTCTTGCGGCATGCATTTGTACTCGGCATAGCAGCCCATGGCCATATCGCTGAACGCAAACACCGCGTCACCGACTTTGAATTTTCTGACCGCTTTGCCGACCGACACCACGACCCCAGCCAGCTCTGTTCCCAAAATAGGCTGCCTTGGTTTTGAGAACCCCAACACCAAGCGCATGATGAAACCAAAACCCAAAGGCGCAATCAGACTTCGCACCCGCCAGTCCCCGGACGTCACCGTCGTCGCGTGTATCTGTATCAAGACTTCGTTGTCTTTGGGCGCAGGCGTTTCAACCTCCTGCAATTGCAGCACCTCAGGCGGCCCGTACTTTTTATACACAATGGCTTTCACGCGCTATCTTTCTCAGGGTTTAAAGAGGCATCGCGGATTTGCAGCTCCAGTGCGGGATTCCATTCAAATTTCGCAGGGCAACGCGTTGCATTCAAACTTACTTGAGTTCGATTTCTATAAAGGCGAACTCATAGTCGTTGATGTTGATGACGTTGTGGGCTACGCCGGTGAGTCGGGCGTACGACCCGCCTGCGGTCAACTCAACATCTCGAATCCCGGTCGGCTCGACCAATCTGAGTTTTCCCGTCGTCAGCGGTACGACAACATAGTCATGCCCATGAACGTGATCGCCCGTGTCTGCACCCGGGAGAAAAGTCCACTTGGTGACGATAACTCGGTCGTTTTCAACTTGAAGTGTGGGGATGGCTTTCATGGATATCTGGCCGCGAGGTGATGACGGTGCTTTTGGACTTGGATGGATCAATGTACATCAGAACGGCAGAAGATCGGACCCAGGCGCAAGACGCGTCTTGCAGGTTGTCCAACGAGGCTGTAAAAACTCGTTAGGTATCGCGTGGCTCCAGTGTTCGGTCTGCGTCCAACTGCCTCTCCAGGTCAATTGGTGGGATTTTGCGATGCCCATGGTTTGGCATGGGGGCGTCATTGGTTGTCAACAGTTACTCCAACTTAAGCTTCTGCTCCAAGACCACGCGCTTGTAGATCGACAACTCGTCGCTCACGTGCTTCTGATACTCCTAGGCGGAGTTGCCCACCACGATGGCGCCCGTCGCTTCAATGCGCCCTTTCACTCTGGCGTCGGCCAAGGCGGCCTTCACAACACTTCCGTTTCCAGCGCTGCCGTAGCTGTACTCGCCAGGGTTCATTTGCAACGTGTCGACAAAAGTTTTGTAGTCTTTGGCCGCAAAGGACGGATGTACCGCGATGACGTTAGACGTGGCGGCAACGTTGCTGATATGGACGAAGTCCTTGATCGGGCGCACGGGCTTGTTAGGGTAGACCTGTGCCGCCGCCAAGCCCGGCAGCGCGGCCGCGACGATGCTCGATGCCAGAAGGTAGGAGCGAATGGGCGTCATGGGTTGTCTCCGATTTGGACTGGCAATGCAGCGGGTAGCGTCGCCGCCGCAGTCTAACGCGGATCTAGCGATTGAACCAGCTTCGGTTTCAGACGCATCCGAGGGCGGGCAAAGCAGATTGGCACCTTTTATCGGCACTCTGGTGAGTGCGCAAATTGGTTCGTATTGGCATCATCTCTGTCACGACGGTGGGGCCGCGTCCTACACAGAGAATGACATACAACATGCTAAATCAAGCTACACAGCTTGAAGTCAACTCTTTTCTTCAGCTGTGGTCAAACTACCGGAGAAAGATATGAACAGCCTACGTACCTTTGCAGTTGTAATCATCGTTTTAGGGGTCCTCGCCATCGGATACGGAGGCTTTTCTTATACAAAGGAGAGCACCGCGCTGAAGGTCGGTTCGCTTGAACTGAAGGTTAAAGAGACAAAGAACGTCAACATTCCTTTGTGGGCGGGTATCGCCGCTGTTGTCAGCGGCGGTTTGGTCTTGCTTGGCGCGGGCCGACGCAGCAAATGAATTGAGGACTGCCAGAGTTTGACCTGAGGGTAAGCATTGAATTGGCGGATACATTGATGCGCCTTTGCTGCCGACCCAAGTTCTAGCCCCGCTCGTGGCCTCGGTTCATGAACGCCACTAACGCTCCAAGAATGAGCAGCAGGACGCTGGCAAAAACAACTTGCTTGACAACTAGCGCAACGGGCATCGGCTGCACCACGTAATAGATCATGTAGGTGGGCACCGCCGTCAGCAGGGCCACGGCCAGGCCGAATCGCAAACCCTGATTCAGCCACGGCTTCGCCTGCACGCCACACGCGTAGATCCATGCAAACGCGCCAGCCAGGATGACGTGTGCGAGCAGCATCCACGGGAAGTACAGTTGAGACTCAGCCTCGCGCCTGAACATGCTGGGCAGCTTCGCGTAGTCGGCACCCAGCAGCAGGCCATGCACTACAAAGTCGCCAGCCATCCACGCGACGAAGACAACGGCCCAAGCGATGAAGAAGCGCTTGTTCATGACGAAACTCCTATGTGTAGGTGGAGATGCCCTTTGCACGACCTGTAGCATTTATGCGCCGTGCGGGGAGGTTTGTCAACCCGTGAATCTACCGCGGTGCAAGCCAAGCCCGACTGATTTGGAAACCCTCGCAAATACGCCGCATCACACCGTTGCAGGACCCTGGAGTTCGATTGCGTTGCCAGCTGGGTCTGAGAAGTAAGACGACAGATCATCACCCTCTTCACCAAAACTCACTTCAGGTCTACCCAGTGTTGTCAACTACTTCTTGGCAAGAAAATAAGCCACGATGGCGTTGGCGTGTCCGTGGCCGATTTGGTGTTCAGTCTTGAGGACGTTGACCAGCTTCATGTGCTTGAGCGGCCCGGCCTTTTTGACGATATCGAACCAGTAGTTCATCGGTTTCCCATAAGTCTTCTCGATGGAAGGAAAGTAAGAAGCGGGGCCTTTGACCTTGGGTTCAGTTGCCATGGTCCGATCTTCCTGGATGTTGAGCATGCCAATATACGCCCGTGCTGAGCCGCACAGTTTGGCGTCGGTGTTCACCCGCCCAGCCACCCCGCCACCAGCTTGGGTTCACGCGCTACCAGCCGCCAGGTGGTTTCCGCTTTGGGCAAGCTCAGCGGCAAACTCAGCAGGAGTTTGTCGCGGGCGACCAATGCGTTCACCTGCGTGTGGATGCCTGCGTAGAGCGCGACATCATCCAGCTTGCTGATGCGCCAGCCGGAGTTTGCAGGGGCGGCTTGACCGCGACGCGGTTTGCCAGACCCGACCTCGATCCCATACCACTCGTCACCCGCCGCGAAGCCCGCCGATTCAGCCGCACCGCCGCGCAGCACGTTTTTGATCTGCACCGCCGTGCCCTCGGCCATGCGCAGGCCCAGCGCCTGTGCGAGTTGCGAGGGCTCGTGCAGCACGCCGACGCCTGCGCCAAGCAGCAGGGTTTCGAGCGGCATGTCGTCAGTGCTGTGAACCCAGACGGCCAGCTCTGTGGCATAGGAGCGCCCGGTGAGCGACTTCAGCACAGTAAGCAAATCGGCTTCTGTCATGGGCCCCGCCTTGCAGCGCAGCCAGAGTGCGCGCATCACCGCATCCAACGTGGTTTTGCCTTCTGCCCGTAGCGTGAGATCGAGGCACAGCGCGACCAGAGACCCTTTTGTGTAGTAGCTCACCGTGGCGTTGGGGGTATTTTCGTCTTGGCGGTAGTACTTGATCCACGCATCAAAACTCGCTTGCGCGACAGACTGCAGCTTGCGGCCCGGCGTTTGCAGCACCTGGTTGATGGTTTTGGTCAGCAGCTTGAGGTAGGTGGCATCATCGATAAGATTCGCGCGGCGCAACAGCAGGTCGTCGTAATAGCTGGTGAAGCCTTCGAAGAACCACAGCAGTTGCGTGTAGTTCTCGGCTGCGTAGTTGTAATTGGTGAACTCGGCCGGACGAAGGCGCTTGACGTTCCAGGTGTGAAAGTACTCGTGGCTGATGAGGCCCAACAGCGTGGTGTAGCCGTCAGATTGCTTTCCTGGTGGCGACGACGATGACGATGACAGCGCCAGGCGCGGCAAGTCTTTGCGGTTGCAGATCAGCGCCGTGGAGTTGCGGTGCTCCAGTCCGCCGTAGCCGTCGTCGACCGCGTTGAGCATGAACAGGTAGCTCTTGAACGGTGGTTTGGACTTGCCGGTGCCGTGCCAAAACTTGATCTCCGCTTCGCAGATTTTTTGAGTATCGGCCAACAGCCTTGCGCCATCAAACGAAGGCGACGCACCCGCCACCACGAACCTATGCGTGATGCCACACGCGTTGAACGAGCCGCTCCAGAACTCCCCCATCTCCACCGGGCAATCCACCAGCTCGTCATAGTTGTCGGCCTGGTAGCTGCCAAAGCCGCTTTTAGACACGTCCAGTGGAGTCAACCCAGTGACCAAGCTCCAGCTTTTGAGACTGCTGGGTGCGACGATGTCGATCTGATGCGGTGCATCGGTCTGGCCCTCAACGCGCAAAAACATCGACGTACCGTTGAAAAACCCGCGTGACGCATCCAGCCAGGCGGTGCGCACGGACTTGTCCAGCGCATAGATGTCGTAAGTGACCACAAGTGGCTTGGCCGCATCGCACACCACGCTCCAACTGCATTTGTCGATTTGCGATGCCGCTAACTCGCGGCGGCCTTGGTGTGCGCGCAAGTTTTGCAGGTTTTTGGAAAACTCCCGCAGCAGATAACTGCCAGGTATCCACACCGGTAAACTCAAACCTTGCGACGGCGCGGGTTGGAGAATGGTGAGCGTGAGACGAAAGAGATGGGCTTGCTGGCTGGCAATTTCGACGTTGAAGTGGACTACGCCCGCAACGGCTTGGGGGGTTTCTTTTGGCATTGCGTATGAGAATAGCAGACCGCGTCTGCTAAACCTTCACATCTTGAGCTTACTTCTTGACTTCTGCGGAGAGGTATTTCTCAACCTGCTCGGCATTGATCGCCCCTGGCACACGCGTGCCATCTACAAAGATCAGCGTTGGCGTGCCGGTGATCTTGTGCTTTTTGCCGAGCTCGACGTTGCGCATCAGCGCCGATGCGTCGCACTTCGGTAACGCGGGGCTGGGTGACACATCGCGCACCATCCAGTCCATCCAAGCTTTGACCTTGTCTTTTGAACACCAGATGTTGCGCGATTT
>JANOTO010000217.1:0-4843 GCA_031416395.1 Rhodoferax sp.
ACGGACATTCATAGCTACATTTATAGTAGCGAACTTTCTATAATATTCGAGAGCTAGGGGCATATTTTATTCAAAATCCGGCGTATTTACCGCAAAATCGCTCAAAACTTAACTCGCAGGTTAATTTCAATCTTCAAAGCCGCCACAGCCGGTAGCCTGCGCCTTCAATCGCCTTGCGGTCAAACGCGGCCTTCACGTCAATGAAGGCGCCGCCCTTGACCAGCTTTTTCGAGAAATCTTCCATGCTCAGTGCCGCAAACTCGCGGTGCGCGACGGCGGCCACAATCGCATCAGCGCGCGGCATGTCGTCCCAGTGCAGCAGGGGCACGCCGTACTCGTGCACCGCCTCATCAGACTCGGCCTGCGGGTCGGTCACGAACACTTCGACACCGTAGCTCTTGAGTTCGTTGATGATGTCGATGACTTTGGAGTTGCGCAGATCACCGCAGTTTTCCTTGAAGGTCAGGCCCAGCACGTTGACCTTGGCCCCTTTGACGTAGCTGCCCGCTGCAATCATGTTCTTGATGGTCTGCTCAGCAATGAATTTGCCCATGCCGTCGTTGATACGCCGCCCGGCCAAGATCACCTGGGGGTTGTAGCCCAGCATCTCGGCCTTATGCGTCAAGTAATACGGATCGACACCAATGCAATGGCCGCCGACCAGGCCCGGTTTGAACTTTAAGAAGTTCCACTTGGTGCCCGCCGCTTCCAGCACTTCGGAGGTGTCGATGCCCATCTTGTCGAAGATGATCGACAGCTCATTCATCAGCGAAATATTCAGGTCACGCTGCGTGTTCTCGATCACCTTTGCGGCTTCAGCCGCCTTGATGCTGGACGCGCGGTGTACGCCGGGGATGATGATGATCTCATACAGCTTGGCGACTTTGTCCAGCGTTTGGGGTGTGTCGCCAGAGACGATTTTCAGAATCTTGGTGAGCGTGTGCTCTTTGTCGCCGGGGTTGATGCGCTCGGGCGAGTAGCCGACATTGAAGTCCTGCTTCCACTTCAAACCCGATTCGCGCTCCAGCACGGGGATACAGACCTCTTCCGTGGCACCCGGATACACCGTCGATTCATACACCACGGTTACGCCCTTCTTCATGTGACGGCCCACACTGGTGCTGGAGCCAATCAATGGCCGAAAGTCGGGAATGTGCGCTATATCGACGGGCGTAGGCACGGCCACGATGATCATGTCCGCCTCGGCCAGCATTTTGGGGTCGGCCGTGTAGACCGCGTGGGGCGAATGACTCATCTCTTCATCGCTCAGCTCGCGCGACGGGTCGATGCCGCGCTGGCACGATTCGACCTTGCTTACCGCAATATCAAACCCGATGGTGCGCAGGTGCTTTCCAAACTCCACCACCAGCGGCAGACCCACATATCCCAAACCAATCACGGCAACCACGGTCATTTTTTCTCTCCGAAATTTTACAAAGGGCAAGACCCTGCTCACTTACTCGCACGCGTCTTGCTCAACACCTCGTTGATGCCCGAATAGTTCGTTGACAAAAACGACTCCAGCCGCGCCTCGGGATCGCTCACATCATCTTTGACGGTATACACCACGATCACGGCTGAATCGTCGCCCCGCCCGATCAAGCGGTAGAGTGCACTATAGGCTTTGGCCAGGTAATCGCTGGTCGTCAAAGTACCGTTTATCCAATAAATTTGCCACACGATCAGCCGTCCGCCACGCAGCGCGTCGCTTACCCCATTGCCGCGCAATTCGAGCGTGCGCACAGAGGTCGGCGCGCCTGCCAACGTGATGGCGCGGCTGCCGCTGGTGGCGCGCGTCCACTGGGGGTCGTTGCTGGTGACCAGCACGTTGGTGGAACTCACAAGTTTTCGCTCGTAGTCCTGGTTGCGATAGAACGCCAGGTACAGCCCGACCTCGCTGCCCTGCTTTTGATACGTCGTATTGGACTCTGCCGCCGCGAGTAAATACTGCGGTTTGAAATTGATCGCCCCTTTCGCCTCGCCGCCCATATCGCGCCGAAGGGCACGCCAGCCGGGCTCCAGCGTGTCAGGCGCTGCCAAGGACACATTGGCGGTACTGATCGGCTCGGCCGTCGCCCACTTGAGCAAATGGGGTGCGGCTACCAATGCGCCAAAGCAGGCAGCAGCGATCCAGATTTTTGTAGCGTTCGCAGCCATGATTGCCGGTGTTGCAGACACATGGGCGCTGCCCACGGCGGGCTCAGGCTCGGCCCAGCGGATGCCCACAGCAAACATGAGCATGATGACCACACCAAAGAAAACCCAACCGTAAATCAGGTGGTCAACCCCCACCGCCAGCTTGTTGCCCGACAGGTGGCCAAGCATCACAATCATGTAGGCTCGCACCCAATTTGCCACGATGGGTACCAGAATCGACACCCCGATGAACAAAAGCCGACGCTGGGTGGACTGGTAATTCAAGTACGCAAACAGCGTCCCGACGGTGAATGATGCGATCAAGTAGCGCACTCCGCTGCACGCCTCCACCACCGACCAGTTGCCCGACGGGATGACAAACTGCAAGCCTTCGCGAAACACGGGCACACCCGAGAGCCGCAATGCAAAAACCGTGAAGTCGGCCGTCCATTCCATCAATTGCGGAAGGAATACCTCGCCAATCGGCACAGCAAGAAACAGGAAACATAGCGGAAAAATGATCAGCCGCGCCACCGGCACACCCAACACAGCGGGCGCAACCAGCACCAGCAAAGCCACAAACGCCAGCTGCGCGACAGCATTCACACCGCCCAGGTCAGCCAGCAGCCAGGCAAACAGCACCGCAGCGGTCAACGCGAAAACCCAGGCACTGGGCCGGGGCTTTTGCAGCACCAAAGTGCCACGCGCGCGCCAGATCAACCAAAGCACAATCGGCAGCACCAAAAAGCCATGGGTGAATGTCTCTGAGCGCCACCATATCTGAACCATTCCCCAGGCGGTATCCTGGTATAGAAAGATGATCCAGCACACCAACACGAGCACGGCAACGCAGGCCATTGCCCAAGACTTTGGGGCAATGCCTGTCGAAGCATATGCTGGCGAATGCAAAGTTGTTGATGGGGTCACGGCGCTATAGGACTTAAGAGCTCGGGGTTGCGGCGGTTAAATGGCGATCAATCCCGGTGAGATGCGCAGCCCAACTGTAATACGATACGACACGCTCGCGGCCACAAACACCCACCTGGATGCCACGAGCGGCATTGCCTAAGATCGAATCAATCTCACGCACAAAATCTTGGCTTGTCCCCGCTGCAATGAGGTCGACGCCGACGCGCACATTCATGGCCTGGGCACACGGCTCCGACACGACAACTGGCTGCCCCATGGCCATTGCCTCAAGAATCTTGTTCTGTATACCGCGAGCAATGCGCAAGGGTGCAACAACTAACGTTGCGTGCTGGAGGTACGGGCGCACGTCTGCGACCGTACCGGTCACTACGACGCCTTCTGCCGCCAACGAAAGCACAGCGGGCGTCGGATTTCGTCCTACGATATAGAAGCTGATTTGAGGCCGACTTTCACGCAAGGCAGGCAGGATATCGCGAACGAACCAAGTCACCGCATCAATGTTGGGCCAGTAGTCCATCGCACCTGTAAAAACCAATCGAATTTGAGGCGTCCCAGACGCATCACCCGCAAACGGTGATTCGCGATGCGGGTCTGCCTGGAAGTATTCGGACTCCACACCGTTGCTCATCGCTTCGACAACCGCCCTGCATTCCGGCGCCAACTTACAGAACAGCGCCACTTCATTGTCAGTCACGAAGAATGAGCGTCTAGACCGCATCGCAAGCGCTCGCTCGTAGGCGAGCAGCTTTGCACCTTCGCGGCGGTACAACCATGACAAGGGCCAGAAACGACTGCCTGCGTACTGAGCCCATTTTGCCGAGTCCACATCGACAAAATCGACGAGAACCGGAACCTTACTCTGGAAAATCGCGTATTGCCCCATGGCAGACGAAAAGACCACGATGGCATCTATTTTTTCACTCTTCAATGTGCTTTTCACCCAGTCCAGCAGGGATTGATCACGATAGTATTCAAGCGAAAGGGCCCGCCCAGTCAAAAGCCCCATCAGACTTTTCAATTTGGCGCGCCCAGGGCTTAGGCGCGAGACATGCAGGTCAACGCAGTACTTCCTGACTGCGGCCAAGTGCGCCATGTCATCTGGATCATCAACAAACGTCCCCAAAAAAATCCGATGCTGCGCACTCAAATGTTTCAACAAATTGAATGACCGGACTTTGTCGCCCTTGTTCGGCGGAAACGGCAATCGGTGAACGAGGTAGAGGAGATTACCCATCGCGATCATCAACCCAGATTTCGCACAATAAACGGCCCAAGCCAATTGGCCAGGCCGATGGGCATGCGCCGCCAAGTCGCGATCAGCAGTTTGTACTTTGCGTTGGAGGGGTTGTTTTGCGGGATGGCATCTCGTTTATAGAGCCGGTAACTGTAATTAAGTTGCTGGGGCTCGAAGCCCCAGTTTTTCTTGAACGCGTAGGAGCCTGTCCCCTTTTTGCTTCGCCCGTAATCAAACACCTTCAAGCCGCGTGCGCACGCCCGGCGCAACAACTCCCAGTATTTGAAGTCGTTGGCTGCCAGATCGCGGGCAGATTCATCGTCGCCCGCGTAATAGGGCAGCACTTCATCGCGAAAATAAAAACTCATCACACTGCTCAAGGCCCGCCCATCGGGGCTGACGACGGTGAGCACCTCACAGTCCTGGCCAAACTCTGCCATCAGCGCCTTGAAGTAGCGCTTGGGCATTGCCGGGGTGCCGTGGCGATGCACATTGTCTGCATAGAGGGCGAAGAATCGCTCGACATCCCGCTCGATATCGGTC
>JANOTO010000218.1:0-3753 GCA_031416395.1 Rhodoferax sp.
TATGAGATCAAGAACGGCAAGCTGGGTAGCGCGATCCGAGACACCACGCTATCTGGCTCCGCCATCAAGGTGCTGCAAAGCGTTGACGCGGTGTCTGACGACATGTATTGGACGTGCTCGGGCTACTGCGGCAAAAAGCAGCCCATGGTGGTGTCGATGGGCGGCCCGGCGCTGCGGGCGGCTGCGCACCTGGGGGGCGAATAATGGACGCCAGCCTCCAAAGCGCAGCGGAAACCGCTCTGGCGCTGATGCGCGCGCAAGGCTTTGAGCACGCGCAGGTGAGCGCTTCATTCAGCCAGCAAGACGAGCTGAACATTGCCGACAACCAGGTGAGCCTGATGCGCAGCACGGCATCGCAAAAAATGTCGCTGCTGGGCCTGGTGGATGGCCGCAAAGCCAGCACTGAGCTTTCGGATTTTGAGCCTGACGCTTTGCGCGAGCGCATCAAAAGTCTGTTTGCTGATGCGAAAGGCGCGCCGCAAGATGCCGCCAACGCCGTGTCTGCCAGCCAGCGCGCGCGTATCGTGCAAGGGCCGCAGCAGGCGGACTTGACGCTGTTGGCAGACAAGGCCGACGAGTTGCTCAAATTCAGGGCCGAGCACACGCCGCTGATGGGCCTGCAAGAAAGCGTGTCATCGCACAGCCTGGTGCAAAGCCACACGCTGACCACGGGCGGCAGCGACCTGCAAACCAGTGTGGGCTGGTATTCGCTCAACGGATTTGGCACGGCCAAAGAGGGGGGCAAGTCAAGCTCCTTCAACTACGCAGGTGGCAACGCGAATGATTTAAGCGCGATGCACGCCGCAGAATTTTTTGGCATGGACGAGATGATGCGCGACACATCGCGCCAGATTCGCACGCAAACCGTAGGCGATAAGTTTCAGGGCGACGTAGTGCTGATGCCGACCGCTGTTGAAGACCTCCTGAACTGGCTGCTGGGCCAGCTCAGCGACATGCATTTGATTGCGGGCAGTTCGCTGTTTCGTGACAAGGTGGGCGAGGTTATTGCGTCGCCGCTCTTGCACCTGCAAAGCCGCTTTGACGGGCCAGGCTGCGCGGCAATCTCGGCAGATGCGTTTGCGACCCCTCCAGTGACACTGCTACAAGCCGGGCAATTGCAAACCCTGATCCCCAGCCTTTACGCCAGTCGCAAAACAGCTCTCGCCCATGTGCCGACCGGCGCGGCGGGCTGGGACATGGCAGCGGGCAAAACGCCACGTGCGCAGATGGTGGCCGATGTGAAGCGCGGCGCACTGGTGGGCCGCCTGTCGATGGGCAACCCAGCGCCGAATGGTGATTTTTCCAGCGTCATCAAAAACAGCTTTTTGATTGAAGGCGGCATTGCGGGCCAAGCATTGTCAGAAACAATGATCACCGGCAACATCGCCCGCATGCTGCACGACGTGCTGGCGGTGAGCGCGGAGCGGATTGACACGGGGGTGCTGGTACTGCCGTGGCTGCGCATCGGCGGTTTGCACTTTTCGTAAAACGTCACCTACTCAAACGAAATGCGCGTCGCATTCACACCTGTGCTGCTGCTTGCTGAGCTGGTAGCGACCCCCTTGACTTCCACCTTGGCACCATTGACCAGATTGGCGACTGTGCTTTTGCGGAACTCGGTGCTGGCGCTGTAGTTGACCTTCACGCCGCGCACGTCAAATGTGCTTGCAGTGACGTTGGAGATGGTCCCGTTCAACTCAATTTCGCGGCCCTCAATCTCGCTATCGCTTTCAATTTTGACCTGCTGAGCAACCAGCACGCCCGCGCTCAGGCGCCCTCTCACCTCCACCCGCGTGCCTACTGCCAGCCCGGCGCTGCCCTTCGGGAAAGCGGCGGTGGTGGCATCCACCACGGTGCCGTTGACGGTGAACCGCGTGGCCGACGTGAAGGCGGAAATACTGCCTTCGATCTCCGCCTCAATGCTTTGGCTTTGGCTGTTGCTGTTGCTGTTGCTGACACTGTCGCTCAGGCTCTCAGGCGCACGCACGCGGGTCGCAGTCCACGCCAGAGGCACGGCAGTCGGCGGCAGCACCGCATTCAATCGCACCCGAATCAACGCGCCGTTCACGGGGGTCACCCGCACATCGCTGGCACCGCTGTAGTTGATAAGGGTACTGCCGATGCTGAACTTCCTGGCAACCAGATCTACATTACTCACCAAGCCTGCGATGCGGAACAACGCTGGGCTGGTTTTGCGCTCTACGTAGCTGGCGGTCACGCTGTTGGTCGCCGGGTCGTAGGCACCATGCACTTCCACGACGGTGTCGTTGCCCAGCGAGGCAAAGCCGTTGGGCAAAGACAGATCAAACACCGTGTTGCCCGTCACCTTGACGGTTTGCCCCAGTACGACGAAGGTCTTGGCAGTGGCATTTGGCGCGCCTGCCACCCTGCCGACCAACTCACCACCGACCAAAATACTGGAGGCGGATGCGCCTGCGCTGAAGAGTGAAGCACCTGTGACCGTCACCGCCATGCCCAGCTTGAGTTTGCCGCGCAGATCGTTGCCATCGTCATCACGTACCGTGGCCAGCGAATCATCAATGCGGATGCCGTTGCTGTTGAGGATGATGGAGCCGAAGCCAGTGATGCTGCCTGCCGCGACCGCGACCGCTCCAGTACCACCGCTGCTCACACCCGCGACCAAGCCAGGATCCGCTGTGCCAGGCGTGACACCCGCGCCGCCACCGCCACAGCCTGCCAAGGTGATGGCGCCGCCCAATATTGAGAGCAACCCAACACGGCGGTTCACACCAAATGGGGTTGAAGACAGCGGCAGAAGACTCGTTTGAATTTGTGTTTGTGTTGGCGTTGGCAGTTTGGTCATGATGACTCCTTAAGGTTGGCTTGGAACGGTTGTGTTTGGAGGGTTGCTCGGCAGACCTGGCATTGGCATGGACGCGACCTTCTGCATCGGCTGAGACCATGTGTACAGGCCGATGCGCAGACTTTGGTCCTGCGCGCGGCCCGCGTCCTTATCGGCTTCAATCAGTTTTTCCAGCTCGGGTGCCACCTGGGCAAGCAGGGTGCGCCATTGGTGACCCATCAACTCATGCGCACTGGCCAGAGACTCGGCGGACAACTCATCCGCGAAGATGGCCTGCTCGATCTCCTGCTTGCCGCTGTTCGTACCTTCTTGCAGCACGTTAGCGACGGCGGCGCGGAAGTGGTCTCCTACGTTCTCGCTCAAAAACGCCAACATGCGTGCCCAATCGCCGCGCGGCACAAAGGCTTCGCGGATCAGCTGCACCGTGTCGGCCTGCACGTCATGCGCTGCGATCTGCAGGCGACACAGCTCGTTGAGCAAGGTTCGCGGATGCACGTCGCGGGTGATGGACTGCGCCAGGCTCTCGAAGCTCGGTGGCTGGCCTTGCCGCGGCAGCGCCAGGCTCTTGCCATCAGCGCCTTGAAAATCGGGGTCGGACATCCAGCGGGTGAACAGCTCTGTCACCGGCGAGTGCTGGGGCTGGTGCACCGCGTCAGGCTCGGTCTCCAGGCGCGCCACCTCGCGACGGGTCAGCCCTGTTGTGGCGCTGATGCGGCTGGTCAAGCGGGTCGCCAGCTGGTTGGGGTGCGCATTACGCGCCGCAGCCACGAACGCGCTGCGAAGCCGTTCCTCCACCGCGCGGATGCGTATTCCCTTCGCAATGCAAAGCTGGGCCAGCGGCACAAACACGTCTGCCAACGCGTTCAGCACGTCTTTCTGGTCGGCGCTGACGGCATCGATGGCGGGCGTGTGGGTTTCGGTGGTCATGT
>JANOTO010000219.1:0-2371 GCA_031416395.1 Rhodoferax sp.
CAACCAAGCTTTGCGCCCGCGCGCTATCCACTCTCGCTAAAATGGCGGGTCGGGTGACTTTCACCCCCGTTTTGAATTGACACCCCCGGACATGACAAGCACTTACCAACAGATCACCGGCAGCATCGTCGCACTGGTCACCCCCATGCACTCCGATGGCTCGGTGGACTACCCCTCGTTGCGCAAGCTGATTGACTGGCACATCACCGAAGGTACTGACTGCATTGGCGTGGTTGGTACCACGGGCGAATCGCCCACTGTCAATGTGCAGGAGCACTGCGAAATCATCCGCGTGTCGGTCGAACAGGCAAAGACCCACGGCGCGCGGCGCGTACCGATCATGGCGGGCTGCGGTGCCAACTCCACCACTGAAGCAATAGAGCTAACTCGCTTTGCCAAGCAGGTGGGTGCCGACTGCCACTTGCAAGTCGTGCCGTACTACAACAAGCCGACGCAAGAAGGCCAGTACCTGCATTTCAAGGCCATCGCCGAAGCGGTTGACCTGCCTATGGTGTTGTACAACGTGCCGGGCCGCAGTGTGGCCGATATGGCGCACGACACGGTGATGCGGTTGGCACAGGTGCCGGGCATTGTGGGCATTAAGGAAGCGACTGGGCACATTGAGCGCGCGCAATGGTTGATTCGCGAAGCACCCAAAGGCTTCGCCATTTACTCCGGCGATGATGGCAGCGCGGTGGCTTTGATGCTGTGTGGCGGCCACGGCAACGTGAGCGTCACGGCCAATATCGCACCAAAGTGGATGCACGAGCTATGTGTGGCGGCTATGGCGGGTAACGCCCGCGAGGCGATGAAGATTCAAATGAAGCTGCTGCCTGTGCACAAGTATTTGTTTGTCGAGCCGAACCCGATTGCCATCAAATGGGCGATGGAGCAAATGAAACTGTGCGGTGCCACCATGCGCCTGCCGATGACCCCCTTGACCGCGGCCAACCAGTTGCCGCTGGCGCAGGCCTTGCGGGCAGCGGGCCTGCTGGATGCTTGACGGATAAACTTCGCACTTGATTTTTGAGGAACCCTTAGTGAAAAACTCTCACAGCCTGGCGCGATTGTGCCTGCCAGCCCTTGCAATTTCCCTCTCGTTGGGCGCGTGCTCCGTGCTGGAGGGCGATCGGATCGACTACAAAAGCGCCGGGAAAGCGCCGTCACTGGAAGTGCCTCCTGACTTGACCCAACTGTCCAAAGACACCCGCTACAACATTCCTGGCGGATCGGTGAGTGCTTCGTCTTTGGACGTCGGCAAGACACCCGTGAACGTGGGCACTGCCGCCACCAGCTTGGGTGATGTCCGGATCGAGCGCCAGGGCAACCAGCGCTGGCTGGTGGTCAATCGCCCACCCGAGCAGCTCTGGGACACTTTGAAAGACTTCTGGCAGGAAAACGGCTTTCTGCTGACGCTGAACCAGACCAACATCGGCATCATGGAGACCGATTGGGCTGAAAACCGGGCGAAACTGCCGCAAGACTTCATCCGCAACACGATTGGCAAGGTGTTTGACGCGCTTTATTCCACGGGTGAGCGCGACAAGTTTCGCACGCGCCTGGAGCGCACCGCTTCGGGTGCCACCGAGATCTACATCAGCCATCGCGGCATGGTCGAGACCTATGGCAGCACGACACAAAAAGACCAAACCGTTTGGTCACCACGCGCCGCCGACCCTGAGCTGGAAACCGAGTTTTTGCGCCGCTTGATGGTGCGCCTGGGTGCGCCTGCTGAGACAGCAAAGGCTGTCGTGGTGGAGACGGTCAAAACCACCTCCAAAGTATCAACCGTAAACGGCCAACCCGTGGTGCAGATTGACGAGGGCTTCGAGCGCGCATGGCGTCGCGTAGGCTTGTCGCTGGATCGCACCGGCTTCACCGTGGAAGACCGCGACCGCGCCAAGGGCACGTATTTCGTGCGCTACGTCGAACCCAGTTCAGCCAAGTCTGAGCCTGGCTTCTTCGCAAAATTCTTCAGCAGCACGCCAGTCGTTGCGCCGCTCAAATACCGAATCACGGTGCAATCCCAGGGCGAGGCCAGCACGGTGGCTGTGCTGAATGCTGAAGGTGGCGCAGAAAACTCAGCCAATGCCCAGCGCATCCTGAAAATCATTGCCGACGACTTGCGCTGAAACTGGGTTGCGTCCGCATTGAGTCTGCATTGAATCTGTGTTGAATCCTATCTGAGGGGCACCATGTTGAGGTTCAAAAGCCTGGGCAGTGGCAGCTCAGGCAATGCAACGGTGGTTGAAGCGGGCAGCGGTGCCCACGTCAAACGTGTGCTGATTGACTGCGGCCTGAAGCCCAAGATATTGCTGGAGCGCTTGGGCCTTGCCGGCCTTGCCGTGCAGCAGCTTGATGCAATTTTTAT
>JANOTO010000220.1:0-12444 GCA_031416395.1 Rhodoferax sp.
TTGCGGACGACGCGCTGGGTGGTCGTCTCTGCCGAGTGGCGCAGGCCCGCCCATTGAACGGGTTTTGCGGCTGATTTCAGAGCATGATCGAGTGCTTGCTCGAAAGGGATATCGTGAGTTTGCATTGAGAGTCCAAATTGATATGCTTTGAGTTTATTCGATGGCTACATCGCGCTGATAATTAACTCCCAGGTTAATTTTTTTCGAAAACCTGGCAAAAAAGCCAAATTTTTAATTAAATTGACCTCTAGCTCTCTAATAATATACACAGTTAGCTATTTATAATGTAGCTATTTACGGACATCACCGCAACGGGTATCAACGCATCTGAACCGGCGGGCGGAACGCCGCAATGCGCCGTTTAGGCTCAGTCGGCGCGGCATCAACCATTCGCGTGCGGCGCTCATCAGCACGCGCCGCCAGCTCTGTGATGAACTGCGCCTCGGGCAAATTCTTCCAATAACGCTTGGGCATTTCTTTTTGCATCATCTTGAGCTTCAAGCGAGCCGGGTTGAAGATGTGCTGGTAGTAGGTGAGCCACAGCGCCTCGCCTGCGTCTGCTGGTGGCACATCCTGCTTTTTGGCCCCGGGACCAAATTTCAACCCGACTCCATCCCATGCGGCACTGCATTCAGGGGTCAAGATGGCCCAGCGCATCTGCGTGAAGCGCCTGACAAAAAACGGGGCGGTGGCGTGGAGCGTGTGATGCTCGGGCTCGAACCAGGCGATATGCAAGGGCTGATCTTCAAAATCCGGTTCCACCACCTCTCGAAACCGCACAAACGCCTTCATCTTGTGCATGTCGCGGCGCACCGCCTGCGCCATGCGTTGGGCTTGCAGCCAGTCGGCATCCAGCGGATCGTGGCGCAGGCCAGGCTCGGTCTTCAGCCGCCACAGTAAGCGGTACAGCAAGCCAAAGCGATTTGGATCGCTGTGCAGGATCACGCTGGCGCAAAGGCTTGCGAACTCGGGCGGTACGCGAATGGATGGGGCGGTTTCGCACGCGGGCGTGGAAGGCTCGACCTGGATCGCTTCATCAAGCGAGAAGAGGTCTTGCGTGGCCTCGGCATTGCTGTGCCAATTGACCTGCTGCGGCGGGACTTGCGCGACCAGCAACCCGCGCGCGGCTTGGCGAAAACCCGCCAGGTCAACCGGGCCACTTAACAAGATGTTGCGCATCAGGCCGCCTGAGCAAACAGATCGCCTTGCGCAGGCGCAGGCGCAAGGCTGGCTCTCAAAGTCTGAGCATCCAGCTCCGCACCTGGGTGATGGTCCGCCAGCAGCACAAAGGGCATCACCTTCTTGAGCGGCACATGCAAACGCAGCAAGTCGTCCACCCGAACGCGGCGCACGCGTCGCGCTTGCAAGATGCGGCTGACGGCTTTGACGCCTAGGCCCGGCACCCGCAGCAGCATTTCGCGCGGTGCGCGGTTCACATCCACCGGAAACTGCGAACGGTTAGCCAATGCCCACGCCAGCTTGGGGTCAATGTCCAAGTCCAGCATGCCCATGCCGCGCTCAGTGCCACCCGGCGCATCCGGCACGATCTCATCATGCGCAAAACCATAAAACCGAATCAGCCAATCCGCCTGGTACAGCCGATGCTCGCGAATTAACGGCGGCTGGCGCAGCGGCAGCTTGGCGGATGCGTCGGGGATCGGGCTGAAGGCCGAGTAATAGACCCGGCGCAACTGGTAGTTGCCATACAGAGAGGCCGTGGTTTTAAGGATGGTCGCATCGCTAGTTGCATCAGCCCCCACGATCATTTGCGTGCTCTGCCCACCCGGCGCAAACAAAGGCGGCTTGGCGCGCTTGACTTGCAGTGATTTAGGCAGCGAGATGATGCTGGTTTTGTCATGCTCGACGCGGGCCGCTTTGGCATCGTCAATGTGCCCTTTCAGCCGCGCCATGGATCGCATGATGGCGGCGCCATCTTTCTCAGGGGCCAGCGCATGCAGGCCTTGCACCGTCGGCAGCTCGATATTGATGCTCAGGCGATCAGCATAAAGGCCCGCACGGGCCAGCAGTTCGGGCGATGCATCCGGGATGGTTTTAAGGTGGATATAGCCGCGAAAATCATGCTCCTCGCGCAGCACCCGCGCCACCTCCACCACCTGCTCCATGGTGTAGTCCGGGCTTTGAATGATGCCGGACGACAAAAACAAGCCTTCAATGCAATTACGCCGGTAAAAGCTCAAGGTCAATTGCACCACCTCGTCCACCGAGAACCGCGCGCGCTGCACGTTGCTCGAGACGCGGTTCACGCAATACAAGCAGTCATAAAGACAAAAGTTGGTGAACAGAATTTTCAACAACGAGATGCAGCGCCCATCCGGCGCGTAGCTGTGGCAAATGCCCGAGCCCTCAGTTGAGCCAATGCCCCGCCCGCCGACCGAACTGCGCTTGGCCGTGCCGCTGGACGAGCACGAAGCATCGTATTTGGCCGCATCGGCCAGCACGGCGAGTTTTTGCTGAAATTTGGGCGAGCTGATCACTGGTTAAATGTACAGCTTTATCACCTCGTAAGCGTATTTGCACGTTAAAAAGCCCCGTAAACACAAGGCTTACGGGGCTTCACATCTGGCGGAGAAGGCGGGATTCGAACCCGCGGAAGGTATAACCCTTCGCACGCTTTCCAGGCGTGTGACTTAAACCGCTCATCCACCTCTCCAGACCCATGATTTTACCTGACGCGATTCGCTGATCTGCCGCTATGCCGTACCCGCACAAAAATTCTTTCGCGCTCGTCAGTCAAAAGTTATAATAAAGTTATTACCTAAAAGGAAAACACATGCTCTCAACAGTGCGCCAAATTGGCAACTCTCGTGGGGTGTTGATACCAGCGGCGTTCCTAGCCCTGTGCCAAATCGAAGATCAGGTGGACATGCGGTTCGAGGATGGGGCCATCATCATCAAGCCTGTCAAAGCAACATTGCGAGCTGGTTGGTTTACCAGCAGCGCGCCCTTGTCCAGCGAAGCCATGCAGCAAGAAAGCGAGGCGGCTGTGGATTGGGATCGCGCAGCGGTATCGGACGACAGCGAGTGGCAATGGTGATGCCTGCCGTGCTTCGCGGTGAGGTGTATTGGGTCAACCTGGATCCCACCATCGGCACGGAAATCCAGAAAACCCGCCCCGCGATCGTCGTCTCACCGGACGACTTGAACGCCGCCCTGCCCCGCATCATCATTGCACCGCTGACGAGTGCTGGACGCGCTTTAGGCTGCCGCCCAGAAGTGGTTTTTCAAAAGAAGAATGCGCGAATCCTGCTGGACCAAATTCGCTGTGTCGATAAGGTACGGTTGGGCAAAAAGATGGGCAAAGTAGACTCGAAACTTTGGCACCCGGTGCTGTTGGAAATGCTGGCTTGATTGGGCAGCCAAGCGCATAAAAAAAGCCACCCGAAGGTGGCTCCTTTCTGGGCGCAGAGATTTAGTTCAGCGCAATTTTCTTGTCGCCCTTGTAGGTGTACAAGGTCATCGCGGGGTTCTTCAACTCGCCGTTAGGCTCGAACTGCACCGTGGTGGTGATGCCCTTGTAGTTGGTGGCACCGATCATGGGGCCATAGACTTTAGGGTCAATGCTGTTGGCGCGCTTCATCGCGTCAACCAAGACATGCACTGCGTCATACACGTAAGGGCTATAGACCTGGAACTGCTTGGGGTACTTGGCTTCGTAGCGCTTCATCCAGGCATCGCCGCCAGGCATTTTGGCCAGAGATGCACCGCCTTCGGCACACACAACGTTGTCTAGCGTTTTTGCGCCAGCGGACTGCTTGATCAGGTCGTTGGTGCAGATGCCGTCGCCGCCGAAGTACTTGACGTTGGTCAGGCCGAGTTGCTCCATTTGACGAAGCATCGGGCCGGCTTGTGGATCCATGCCGCCGAAGAACACGCCGTCTGGGTTTTTCGCCTTGATAGCGGTCAGGATGGACATGAAGTCAACCGATTTGTCGGTGGTGAACTGCTCATCAACAATCGTGATGCCTTTGGCAGCAGCTGTGCGTTTGAACACTTCAGCCACGCCTTGGCCGTAAGCGGTACGGTCGTCAATCACGGCGATACGCTTGAGTTTCAAGGCATCAGCCGCGTAGAAAGCCAGGCCAGCGCCCAGGGCGTTGTCATTGGCCAGCAGACGCCACGTGGTTTTGTAGCCAGGCTTGGTCAGGTTGGGGTTGGTGGCGGATGGGGTGATGTGAGGGATACCGCAATCGTTGTAGATTTTGGATGCGGGAATGGTGGTGCCCGAATTCAAATGACCTGCAACACCAGCGACTTTTGCATCGCACAGTTTTTGGGCCACTGCAGCACCTTGTTTGGGGTCGGCTGCGTCGTCTTCGGCAACCAGTTCAAACCGGGCCTTCCTGCCGCCGATCATGACGCCTGCAGCGTTCAAATCGTCTATGGCCATGCGTGCGCCGTTTTCATTGTCTTTGCCATAGGCTGCCTGTGCGCCTGAGATCGGTGCGACGTGACCGATCTTGACGACCAAGTCTTGGGCGAAAGCCACGCCACCTGCAACAGCCATCGCAGCAGCAACAGTAACTTTTAATTTCATTTGCATAAACAACTCCAGATTAAGAAGGAAGGAAACCAGATAAACCAAAAATGTGAATTTTATAGCTCCACGGGCGGCACGATACCGCAATTCATGTGCCAACTCTATAGGGAAGATACCAACGAAGCGTTGTCAACCAGAGGCCTTGCGTGAACGTACCAATTCAGCGCTGACACTCTCCCGCACAGTTTCGCGCACCACCGCTTCAATTTCCTGGGCAATGAGGGGCATCAAAGCATCCACATGGCCCTGAATGATCTCGCCCACGGCCAGTTTGAGCCGATTTTGCAGCGGGCCTTCCAGCCGGAACAGAATTTTGCTGACGTTCATCTCGACCACCGAGGTGCCGTCCGCATCAACGCCGCTGCTCTGCCGTGCCGTTTTCAGCGGGGCAGCAAACGCGGCTTCACCAGGGCTTGCCTGGGGTGCATCCGCGCCGGTTTGCACCACTTCGGTGAGCGTGGGCAAAAAACGTGGGGGTTGTTTGGCTTTGGTGGGCATCAGGTGGCGGATTGTGCAGCGGATTTTGCGGCAAGATCATGACGCGTGATGGCATAGCCCCGATGCGCGTAGTGCTTCCAGCGGTCTCGCGCACACGCGCGATCCTCTTCGCTACCGCCGACCACTTCCACCAGTCTCTCGAACCGTTCGAAACCTTCGGGCACGGTATCGCCCAGATTCACCAAGACAGGGGGTTTGGCCGCGGGGTTGGTTGACGTGATGCTCTGCGCGTCTGCTCGCGCTGACTCCAGCGCAAATGCAGTACCTTGACCTTGCGGCTTTGCCATTGGCATGCCCAACAGCACAGGCGACGCAGATACTAAGGCTGCATTCGCATCGGCGAAGCAATGTGCAATAAAGTCCAGCGGCGAGAGGGTCCACAACATCGTATCGAGACTTGCCAGAGTCTCGGGCGGTGCCGTGACGACCACTTGAGCACCGCTGTTAACTGCCTTGCGCAGCAGACGGCAGGCGTAGGCGAGCTTGTCCGGCGCGTTGAAGTGGAACGAGATTTCGGTCAATTTGTCCGTTCAGATCGGCAACTCAATTCCTGACTTTCGCGCTACTTTTGGCAGCTTTGGGGGTGGTCTTGGCATCAGACACGGAAGTCGCGGCCATCGACATCACGAAGTCCAGCAGCAGCCCGACCGGGCGACCGGTTGATCCTTTGGCGGCCCCACTTTTCCACGCGGTGCCGGCAATATCCAGATGGCCCCAGGGGAATTTGCTTGCAAATCGTTGCAAAAATTTCGCGGCAGTAATGGCTCCACCGGCCCGGCCTGCGATATTGGCGACATCCGCAAAATTGGTTTTCAGCCCTTCCGCGTAATCATCGTCCAGCGGCATGCGCCAGCACAGGTCTTGCGATGATTCGCCTGCCGCATAGAGCTGTTTGGCCAATTCGTCCGTGCTGGCGAACATACCACTGCGCACGCCACCCAGGGCAACCACGCAGGCGCCCGTAAGAGTGGCAATGTCCACCACGGCCCGTGGGTTGAAGCGCTCTGCATAGGTGAGCGCGTCACACAGCACCAAGCGGCCTTCTGCGTCGGTGTTCAAGATCTCGATGGTCTGGCCGCTCATGCTGGTGACCACGTCGCCAGGCTTGACCGAGCGGCCATCGGGCATGTTTTCGCAAGCGGGGATCAAGCCGATCACATTGATGACGGGCTTGATCTCTGCCAGTGCGCGAAACACCCCCAGCACGCTGGCGGCACCACACATGTCAAACTTCATCTCGTCCATCTCGGGGGCAGGTTTGATCGAAATGCCGCCGGTGTCAAACGTGATGCCCTTGCCCACCAGCACGACGGGCGCTTGTGTCTTGAGCGCGCCGTTGTAGTGCAGCACGATGAAGCGCAATTCCTCCGCAGAGCCCTGCGCGACCGACATGAATGAACCCATGCCCAGCTTGGCAACCTGTTTAGGCCCCAAAACTTCACATTTCACCTGCGGCAGCTTGGCCAGCGACTTGGCCGCCTGGGCTAGCAGGGTGGGTGTTGCATGGTTGGCTGGGCGGTTGCCCCATTCTTTCGCGAACTCAATGCCGCGCACGGTAGCTGCCGCGCGGTCAAACGCGGCCCGCACGGGCGAACTGTCTGCAACCGCAACAGTCAGCGCTGCAAGTGTTCTGCCCTCGGGCTTGGATTTGGTCGTGGTGAACACGTAGCTTGCGTCTGCGGCGCATACAACGGCACACGCAACGGCTTCGGGTGAGGGCTGAGCGGCAAACACCAGCACCGCTTTCTTGATAGATTTGGCACCTTTCAAGCAACCCACAGCCGCTGCCACGCCCTGGCGAGTCTGCTTGAGGCTGCCATCGCCCACGCAGGCCACGACCACGCGTGTACCGGCCACGCCTGCCACACCATACAACTGCAACAGCTTGCCGGCTTTCGCTTCCAGGTCGCCGCCCTTGAGGGCTTGCGAGATCAGGCTGGACAGGCTGTCTGTGCCCGGTACAAACACGGTAGGCACCAGCACCAGCAGTGCATCACATTTTTCTTTTAGCGCCAAGCCCAGGCCCAAGGTCTTTAGTTCAAAGTTCATAATCCTGCTTCTTTATCGGTTTGTGGTTGTTCTGACGCTCTTTTGACAGCGCTACATGTTATTCCATTCTTCCCTTCGCAAAGAACTGGCCCGCAGCTTTGGCGCGACGCTGATTGTGCTGGTCACCGTCGTCATGACCATGACGCTGATTCGCACGCTCGGCCAAGCCTCACGCGGCAGCTTCAATCCGTCTGATGTGATGATGGTGATGGGCTACACCGTGCTTACTTTTATGCCCAACGTGATGGTGATGGGGCTGTTCGTTGCTACCGTCGCAACGCTCACCCGGCTTTACCGCGACAGTGAAATGGTGATCTGGTTTGGCGCGGGCATCGGCCTGCGCGGCCTGGTGGCACCGCTTTTCAGGTTCTCATGGCCGATCCTGCTGGCGGTGGGCGCCTTGGCCCTGTTTGTGCTGCCTTGGGCCAACGCGCAGATAGAAGAGATCAAAATCCACTACGAACAACGCGGCGACCTGGAGCGGGTGGAGCCAGGCCGATTTCAAGAGTCGGCCGATGGCAGCCGCGTGTTCTTTGTGGACAAGACAACGGTGAATGAGCGCACCGCCAGCAACGTATTCATCGCCACCACGGAGAACGGCAAGCAAACTGTGACCACGGCGCGCGGTGGCCGAGTGGAGAACATTGGGCAAGACCAGTTTTTGTTGCTGGAGCGCGGCCAGCGGCTTGAGAGCGCGTTGGACAAGTCTGACCTGAAGATCAGCGAGTTTGAGGAATACGGCGCAAAGATTGGATCCAGCCTGTTCAGCACCAAGGACAACGCACCGATGGGCACCGTCTCCAGCCGGGAGCTGCTGCAAAAGCCCAGCCCGCGCTATCTGGGTGAGCTGTCGTGGCGGCTGGGCTTCACGCTGGCCGCAGCCAACCTGATGATCATTGCGATTGCCTCATCGCGCATCAACCCGCGTGTGGGCCGCACCGGTAACCTGGTGTTTTCGATGTTCGCGTTTCAGATTTACCTCAACTTTTTGAACCTGGGGCAAAACTGGATCGCAGCTGGTGAAATTGGCATCGTCACCTTCATGCTGGCGTTGCACGGCGGAGTCTTTCTGACGAGTTTGCTGTGGCTGGCCAAGCGCCACAACAACTGGGGCTGGCTGCCGCCGCCAGGGTTCATGGAAGACCTTCGCTCGACACGACGCGGCGCACGCGGCACTCGCGCATGAGGACCTTATGAAAACAATCCGCCGCCTGATATTTGGCGAGGTCACGTATGCCGTGCTATTTGTCACTGCTGGATTCTTGGCGCTGTTTTCGTTCTTTGATTTGGTTGATCAAATTCAGGCCATTGGCCGCCCGAATGCGTTGGGCTACCAATTGCCGCAAGCGCTGATTTACGTCGCCCTGCTAATCCCCAGTCACTTGTACGAACTGCTGCCGATCACGGTGCTGATTGGCACCATCTTTGTGATGGCGCGACTGGCCCAAAGCTCGGAGTTCACAATCTTGCGTACCAGTGGGCTAGGGCCGTGGCGTGCGCTGCGTACTTTGCTTTTGGCAGGCATTGGTTTTGTGCTGTTGACCTTTGCGATTGGCGACTATGTGGCCCCATGGTCCAACCGCGCCGCCCAGTTGCTCAAGGCCCGCTACGACGGCAATATCACCATCGGTCAAACAGGTGCCTGGCTGAAAGAGAAACAGCCCTACGGCCAGTTCGCGACCAACGTCAGCGCCATTGCGCCCGATGGCCGCATGCTCGGTGTACGTATTTTCGAGTTTGACAACCAAGGCCGATTGGTCTCGATGACGAAGGCCGAGTCTGGGCAGTTTGACCTGCGCAGTGCGTGGCTGCTGGACCAGGTTGACCGCACCGAGTTTGTTTTTGATGCCGCCAAGGATGCACGCATTGAGCGCAACAAGCTGGCCAGTTACCGCTGGCCGACAGAACTCAGCGCCGAGATGGTATCCACCGCCGTGCTGAAGCCCGACCGCATGGGCACCATCGACCTCTACCAGTACATCACCCATCTGGATGCCAACGGCCAGGCCGCACAGCGCTATGAAATTGAATTTTGGAAAAAGGTTTTTTACCCCTTGAGCTGCCTGGTGATGGTGGTGCTTGCGCTGCCCTTTGCCTACCTGCACTTTCGCTCGGAAGGCATCTCTGGCTATGTGTTTGGCGGCGTGATGGCGGGCATCAGCTTCTTCTTTCTCAACAACGTGTCGGGCTATGTGGGCGAGCTGCAAAACTGGCAGCCGTGGTTGACGGCGGCGTTACCCGGCTTGATTTATTCGATGTTGTCATTGGCCGCTTTTGGCTGGCTGGTGTTTAGGCGATGATTTGGGCGATGATTTTGAGAAGGTAGATTGAGTTCATGACACTGCAAGGAAGCATTCTTTTCGCCCACGGCTCGCGCGACCCACTGTGGCACAAGCCGGCCGAGGCGATTGCCGAGCGCCTGCGCACGCTTGATCCCGCTCGCCAGGTGGCCTGCGCTTTTTTGGAGATGACCGAGCCCGACATCCAAACCTGCGCTGCGGAGATGGCGCGCATGGGCGTTGATCGCATCAACGTGGTGCCGCTGTTTTTGGGCGTGGGCAAGCATGCGCGTGAGGACTTGCCGCTGTTGATGGCCGAGCTGCAAACCGCACATCCGCACATTGCCTTCACGCTGCAAGCGGCCGTGGGTGAAGATGAGCGCCTGGTGGATTTGATTGCCCACATCGCTCTGTCATCGTCATAAATAGCGAACAGTGAAGCAGCCGCTGCATTCCTCCGTCATCTATGCCGTGGTTGCAGCCGTGTCGCTGCTATTGGCCCTGGTACCCGCCGTGTTTCCTCAGATCGACCTGGCAGTGTCTGGCTATTTTTTGCAGCCTGACCCGCCGGTTCGCACCGCCAAGTGGCTCTGGGTCGAGTTGATCAACGAGTACACACCCACCATTTTCAGAAGCCTGGCCGTGGCCAGCCTGGTGCTGTGGCTGCTGGTGCGACGGTCTAAAAACTACCGCCAATGGACACTGCCTGTGGCGTTTTTTGGATTGACGCTCTTGCTGGGGCCAGGCATTGTGGCCAACGGCTTGAAAGACATCACACAGCGGGCGCGGCCCTTTCATGTGACTGAATTTGGCGGCACCAAACAGTTCGCCCCAGCCCTGCAAATCAGCAATCAATGTGATGACAACTGTGCCTTTGTCAGCGGGCATACGGCAGATGGTTTCTTTCTGATCAGCCTGATGCTGTTGAGTCGCCGTCGCCGCGCCTGGTGGGTGGCGTTTGGCATCGCCAGCGGCGTTTTGATCGGGTTCGCGCGCGTGTCAGTGGGCGCACATTGGTTGAGTGACGCGGTGTGGGCCTGGCCTGTCACGATGGCCTGCGGCTGGATCGTTTGGTTGTGGCTGCGCCGGGTGTACGCATCTGAGTTGGTTGAAAAAAATACTCCTTAGACCTCCAAAGCATAATGAATACCGATTTCTGTAGAATTTCGATATGAACCTTCATCAATTCCGCTTCGTCCAAGAGGCCGCCCGGCGCAACCTCAACCTGACCGAAGCCGCTAAAGCCCTGCACACCTCTCAGCCAGGCGTTTCCAAAGCCATCATTGAGCTGGAGGATGAGCTGGGCATCGAAATCTTCGCCCGCCACGGCAAACGACTCAAACGCATCACCGAGCCGGGCCAGCATGTGCTCAAAAGCATCGAGCTGATCATGCGCGAAGTGGGCAATTTAAAGCGCATTGGCGAGCAATACAGCGCGCAGGACAGCGGCACGCTCTCGATGGCGACCACGCACACGCAGGCGCGCTACGTGCTGCCAGATTCTGTCGCCAAGCTGCGTCTTGCTTACCCCAAGGTCAACGTCAGTCTGCATCAGGGCTCGCCCGACCAGGTGGCCCGCATGCTGATCGATGAGATCGCCGAGATCGGCATTGCCACCGAGTCGCTGGCGAACTACAGCGAGCTGGTCACCCTGCCCTGCTACGAATGGCAGCACGTGCTGGTGCTGCCTGCGGGGCACCGCCTGTGCGGGCAGAGCGACATCACGCTGGAGGACATCGCGCAAGAGCCACTCATCACCTACCACCCGTCGTACACCGGCCGCACCAAGATTGATGCCGCCTTTGCAGGGGCCAAGCTGGCCCCGCGCATCGCGCTGGAGGCGATTGATTCCGACGTGATCAAGACCTATGTGCGCTTAGGTCTGGGCGTGGGCATCGCCGCAGAAATGGCCGTGCGCGATGTCGTGCTTGACGGCGACAAGAGCGATTTGAGAGTGCGCCCCGCAGGCCATCTTTTCGGTAAAAACGTCACCCGCGTCGCCTTCAAGCGCGGTGCCTACCTGCGAAACTTTGTCTACCAATTTGCCGAGCTGCTCAGCGATGGTTTGACCCGAAATATGATCGACCAGGCGATGACCTCCCCCGCACAACATCATTGATTCCTGCTTGACTTGATTAAAACATGACGACCTACATCACCCCCGCACTTCAAACCAAACTGCCCGCCGTGGGCACCACGATTTTTACCGTCATGTCGGCGTTGGCCACCGAGCACAAAGCGGTCAACCTGGGCCAGGGCTTCCCCGATTTCAACTGCGATCCAGCGCTGATCAACCACGTCACCACCGCCATGCAGGGCGGCCTGAACCAATACCCGCCGATGGCCGGCGTGCCCAGCCTGCGCGAGGCAGTGGCGGAGAAAGTCAAGGTGATGTACGGCCAAAGCTACGACAGCACCTCTGAGATCACCATCACCGCCGGAGCGACCCAAGCCATCATCACAGCGATCTTGGCTATCGTGCATCCTGGCGACGAGGTCATCGTGCTGGAACCCTGCTACGACAGCTATGTTCCCAGCATCGAGCTGGCAGGCGGCATCGTGGTGCGCGTACCACTGACACCCCGCACGTTTCGGCCCGACTTCGGCAAGATCGCCGCCGCCATCACGACCAAAACCCGCGCCATCCTGATCAACTCACCACACAACCCCAGCGGCACCGTCTGGTCGCGCGAGGACATGCTCAAGCTCCAAGACATCCTGGCACCCACCAACATCTTCTTGATCAGCGACGAGGTCTACGAGCACATGGTGTTTGACGGCCAAGACCATATGAGCGCGGCGCGCTTTCCCGGCCTGGCCGCACGCGCCTTCATCGTCTCCAGCTTCGGCAAAACCTACCACGTCACAGGTTGGAAAGTCGGCTACGTCGCGGCCCCGGCACCTTTGACAACTGAGTTCCGCAAAGTGCATCAGTTCAACGTGTTCACCGTCAACACCCCTGTGCAGCATGGCCTGGCCGCGCACATGGCGGATGCCACCCGCTACACCGAGCTGCCCGCCTTCTACCAGCGCAAGCGCGACCTGTTTCGTGACGGCCTC
>JANOTO010000221.1:0-10129 GCA_031416395.1 Rhodoferax sp.
GGCCAACAAGTGCCCGCTCAAGTTGCCACTGTCCACGGTCGACACATACATCGGCAGCAGCGGTGCCAGCGTGACGGTGTCGTACCAGTTCAACAGATGGCCGCGATGCCGTTGCATTTTGGCCATCGTCGCCAGCGTGGCTTGCAGCCGGGTGATCATCTCGCGGGTTTCAATCCAGCCAAACTGCCGCGCACAGGCCACGCACAGCAGATACAGCCCGATATTGGTCGGCGAGGTGCGGTGCGCCACCATGTCGTGCGGCGTGACCTGAAGGTTATCGGGCGGCAGGAAGTTGTCATCCGGCCCCACACAGCGCTCAAAGAACCGCCAACTGTCGCGCGCGATGCCCTCAAGGTAGACCTGGTCATCGACCGGCAAACTGGCTTCAGTAGGAGGCGGTCGGGTGCGGCTGACCCACCATATCCAAACCGGGGACAGCGCCCACAAAACGCACAGGGCGACCGCCAGCGCGGGTGCCGGGGTTCCCAGCGCCACCAACGTAGCCAGCAAAGCCAGTGAAAACAGCGGCTGCTTCCAGTGCAGGCTTGCCAGCGCACCGAGCCCCGTCAGCGCCTGCGCCTGCGCGGTGGCTGCGGTGGTCCACTGCAACAGGTTGCGTCGACTGATGAAGAGCCGGTACAGCGCACGCACGATCGCATCCAGCGCCATCAGCGCCTGTTGCTGCAACTGCGCCAAAAGCCAAAGGGCACCCCAGATCGCACGCGCCAAATCCACGCTGGCGTGACGGTAAAAATGAAGTTTGGCCAAGTCATCGCGGCTGGGCGCAAAGCCTGCCACCGCACCCATCAGCGGGCCAGCGCCAAACGCTGCCAGCACCAGCGCCACAGCGGCCCAGGGTGACATGATGCTGCCACCCAATGCCAACAGCAGCAACGCCAATGACATGGGTGCCACCAGAGAGCGGCGCAGATTGTCAAACATTTTCCACTGGTTGATCAGGCGAATGCCGTACTGCCCCGGCCTCAACAAAAACGGCAGCAGTTGCCAGTCGCCCCGCGTCCAGCGGTGCATTCTGGAGGCCGCGACGTCCGCGTGAAACGGCGCATCTTCAATCACGGTGACATCGGTCACTGCGGCGCAGCGAGCCATCGAGCCCTCCAGCAGGTCGTGGCTGAGCACCTGCTCCTGGGGCAGCCGGCCGGACAGCACCGCATGCACGGCGCGCACGTTGAGCAGGCCCTTGCCGGTGAATGTGCCTTGCGCAAACAAATCCTGGTAGACCTCGGACGTTGCCGCGCTGTAGGGATCAATGCCGCACTGCCCGGCAAACAGCCAGTGGAACACGGTGGCATCCCTGGCGGCAGGCAAGGGCGTCACCACCCGTGGCTGCAAAATTCCAAAACCGCTCACAATGCGCCGTTGGTCGGCATCCAGGCGCGGCTGGTTTTGCGGATGCGCGGCCACACTCACGAGATCACGCAGGCGCCCCGGCGGCAGCTCGGTATCACTGTCCAGCGTTACCAGGTAACGGATACCGCTGGCGATGCGCGACACATCACCCAAATCCAGAAAGGCGTCATTCGTCGCCGTACCACCGCTTTCGCCAGGTTCTGCCGCGAGTGCAGCCACCAGCAGCTCCAGTTTGCCGCGCTTGCGCTCCCAGCCAATCCAGCGCTGCTCGGTCTGGCTGAACCGGCGCTCGCGGTGAAGTACGATGAAGCGCGGAGCAGTACCTTGTGTGTCGATGCCGCCTGCGTTGAATGGATAAAGCGCATTCAGTGCATTGATTCTGGCAACCGCGCCGTCCAGCAGCTCGCCATCGGGCGGCATTTGTGCGGATGGCGCATCGGCCCAGTCGGTCAACAGCGCAAACTGCGCATGGCGCTCGGGGTTCGCCAAGTAGTGCAGTTGAAGGCGATGTGCCAATTCAATAGCAGAGCGCGGCCCGGTCAACATGCCTGGGATCACCACCATCACGCGGTGATCCGGCGGTATACCCGCCACAAAGGCCATGCGGGGCAGATGCTGGGGCCGCGACGATTCGCTGATCATCCGGTTGATCACCGCCACCACCGCCTCGGACGCTGGGAACACCATCAACAGCGCGCCCAACAGCGTCAGCCAGATAGGGGCACCGGCACCGATCAGCCCGTCGCTGTGGCGGGCCAATATCCAGGTCACGAGTCCGACGGTGCCAAAGAAAATGGCGCTCAAGTAGATGGGCAACACGAAGCGGCGCAGCGTGGCTCTGAAGCGCCCAAGCCCTCGCCCACGCACACCCAGCAGGCGCGCCAGCTGCCCTTGGCCCGCGCCTTTGAGCCAATAGGCCGGGGCCTGTTCGGCGCTGCTGGCAGTGTTGACATCTTCTTTGCGCGACATCAAGCCCAGCAGGGTTTGCGCCACATCCACTTCTGACGATCCGCTTTGCTTTGCCAGTTGTTCAATCGCGTGAAGCGTCTGCGAGCGGGTGTTGCTGTCTTCGGCCACAAACACGGGCGAGGCCTGCATCACGCCCATCAAGCGGCTGGTGCGCTCGACGATGTCAATCCAGTCCGCGTCACCAATCGCCCGCAGCGACTTGACGGCGTTGCTCACGCTGAGGTTGTCGGCCGCTTGGTCCAGCGGCTGCTGGGCGCGGGTTGCGGCCAAGTCCGGAAGTGCGACTGCCAACCATTCCTGATAGGCTGCCCGGTTGGCTACAGGCTGCTTTTTTCGCCCATCGCGCCCATCGCGCCGATCACTGCCGGATTGCAGTCGCAACGCCATCTGCGCCAGAAAAACACGGCCCACACCGCGCTGGTTCAAGAGGGCCAGCAACTCGTCCAGCCGAGACAAAGGGTAGGCCCCGATCTGGTCGCAAACCAGGTTGGCCACTTCTCGGGCGGCCTTGTTGGTCGCCACACGCTCGGCCAGGCGGCGCAGGTTTTCAACCAGCACCACCCGCAGCGTCGTGGGCAGTGCCCAGATTTCCCGTAAATTCAGCTCCCGGGTTTCCTGGTAGGCGTTGAGAAACTGCACCCCGGTTTCTTCATCAAACGCGCTGTCGGTGTGGGCCACAAATGCCCAGGCAATGCCGTAAACCCTGGGCAAGCCCGCCAGCGGTTCATCCTGCAAGATCGGTAGCGTTCGGAAGTAACTGCGCGGCAGACCGTCGTGAATTTCCTTGAGCTGGGCTTCGATCAGGTGAAAGTTGTCCAGCAGCCACTCAGCAGCGGGGCTGATGTCATAGCCGCTGCGGGCCTGATTGCCGATGTACCGGTTGGCCCGGCGCAACATACGGATGTTTTCTTGCAGGCGCGGAAAGAAAGTGCCCGCCATGAAGCCGGCTTTGTCGGCACGGTGCGTCGCGCCCAGGCTGCGCCCATGCTGGGCAAATCGCTGCAGACCAAAAATTTCCGAACGTACTGGTGGCTGCACCGCACCCTGTGCGCTTTCAAGCATTTCGCACAGAATGGGAGGTGCATCAGGCACCAGGCGCTGTAGCTTGGATTGCGCCATCGCGCTATGACATCAATGCAGCGGCACCCATCAGAACAGTGGCCACAAACAGCGTCGTCACGAAGCGCGAAGCCATGAACTGGTGCAGGCCGTCGGCAAAGCAGCGCAACTGAAACCAGCCGCCCTGTGTCTTTCGGCAGTCGTCCATGTGATCGCCCAGGGCCGACAGTTCCATCGGTGAGGTATCCGCCGTGCCGCCGAAGGATGAGGTGGTCCAGGGCGAGCCGGAAATGGTGCTGGTTTTCATGGAAGACTCCTTGGGCTGGCAACCTGCACTTGCAGCTTTACAAATGCAGATTGATAAAATTTTTGATGTGTTGGGTCATGGTAAGAACCCTTAGCGAATCCGTCTGTCGGACGAGGTGCCGATACGGCGAGGGACAAGCGAGGAATGTGTCTGAATGTGTCTGGATGCCGCCGCATACCTTCGAAACCTTCAATGTTGGCATGCTGTGTGGGCTGGCGCACACAGCGCATGCGTACTCGCTGCTTACAATTCTTTCCTGTCATTTCAAACACCGCGTAAAAGACGTAGAAAACTGTGGAAAAAGTCGAGAAAGTGGGCAACGGGCCCAACAACAATCAGCTGCTGGCGGCGTTAGCCCCGCAGGAAGGGCGCGACTGGAGGGCGCTGCTGGAGGCGGTGGAGATGCCGCTTGGGCAAGTGCTGTACGAGCCGGGCGTGACGCTGGATTACGTTTACTTTCCCACCTCGGCCATCGTCTCCTTGCTGTACGTGATGGAAAACGGCGCGTCGGCCGAGATTGCCATGGTGGGCCATGAAGGCGTTGTAGGGGTTTCGTTGTTCATGGGCGGCGACTCCACGCCGGGTCGTGCCGTGGTGCAACGCGCGGGGCAGGGCTACCGGTTGCCCGCCCAGGTGATGAAAGACGAGTTCAATCGCGCGGGACCCGTGCTGCACCTGCTGCTGCGCTACACCCAGGCGTTGATCACGCAAATGTCGCAAATCGCGGTGTGCAACCGGCATCATTCGGTCGATCAACAACTATGCCGCTGGCTGCTGCAAAGCCTGGACCGCTCACCCAACAACGAGCTGATGATGACCCAGGAACTCATCGCCAATATGCTCGGCGTGCGTCGTGAGGGCGTGACAGAAACCGCGGTGAAGTTGCAACAGGCTGGTTTTATCCGCTACGCACGCGGGCACATCTCGGTGCTCAACCGCGCCGGGCTGGAGCGGCGCACCTGCGAGTGCTATGGGGTGATCAAAAAGGAATACGAGCGCTTGTTGCCCACGTCTGGGAAGACTGCGTGAACGATGGATGCTACATAATATATAGCTTCTCATGCACGTTATCCGAGAGCTAGAGGCTTATTTTATTGATAATTTGATCAAAAAACGACTGTGAATCCTTAAAATTAACTCACAGGTTAATTTTCTGCAAAATACACACTTTTTCTCACCACTTCGCTTACTTCTTCCCGGAGCGCCAAAAAATCCCCATCAGCGGCTTGACGCTGATGCCGTGGATCAAAATCGACAGCGTCACCACCATCAGCGTCAAATTCATCAGTACCAGCGCCATGGGTTGTGGCAGGCCGTGCTGAATGGCATACATCAAATAATAGAGCGAGCCAATGCCGCGCACGCCAAACCAGGCCGTCATTGCGCGAATGCGCCACGGCGTACCCGTGCCAGCCAAGCCGAGCAGGGCGCTGACAGGCCGGGCCACCACGAACAGAAACAGCGCAAACAGCGTTCCCGGCCAGCTCCACGAGCTTAAAAACAGGCTGCCGCCGACCAGCAAAATCAGCATCAGCTCCGACAGCCGCTCCAGATGCTCCTTGAACACCAGCGAGCCTTCGCTCACCGTGGGCAGTGGCAGCGGCTCCGGCGTCACCACCTTGGCCAGCACCTCGATGGGCAGCACTGTGCGGGCCAGTTTCAGCTCGGTCTGACGCAGCGCGACAGCGGCAAAAAACACCGCGAGGAACCCCCAGGCATTCACCGCCACCGTGAGGCCGTAGACCAGGCCAATCAAGCCCAGGCCCAAAAAGTCGTCCATCAGCTCGTGCTGATATGGCGCACGGCGCAGCTTCCACACCAATCGCGCCAGCACTACGCCCGCCACCACCCCAATCGCCACGCTGGCAACCGTCGCCCACAGCACATCCACCAGCACCCAGCGCAGGCCTTCATAGCCAAATAAGTCCAAATCACGCAGGCCCAGCAGCCCGAGGCCAAGCATGACGAAGGGGAAGGCGCTGCCATCGTTCATGCCCGCCTCAGACGTCAGCGTAAAGCGCAGTTGGTCGCGGTCGCCGGGGTGGCGGATTTGCACGTCGGTGGCAAGCACCGGATCCGTCGGCGCGACGATGGCACCGAGCAGAATGCCCGCGCCCAGCGGCAGGCCCAGCACCCAGTAGGCAAACGCGGCCACCATCGCCACGGTGAGCGTCATTGACACGGTTGCCAGCAAGATCGGCGCGCGCCAACGCTTCAGCGTAAACGGCGCAGGCATCTTGATCCCCGCAGAAAACAGCGAGATCAGCACCGCCACCTCGGTCAGCACTTCGAGCAGCGCCGATTCTTTAAGCGGGTTGAAGTGAAACAGGTTGAGCCCGCTGGGGCCCACCGCCAAACCCACCGCCAGGTAGATGATGGCGGCCGTGACCGGCAGGCTTTTGAGGCTGGTGGCCGAGAAGCCACGCAGCAGCATCAGCGCGCCGACCAGCAGAAACCATTGAGCACTAGACATCGCGCTTGGACATTCAGTTGAGCGGCCAAGCCGCCCGGTTCGCAACGTTCGGAAGCACTAAGGCCTAACCTCAGCCCCAATGCCCCGGTACCCGGTGTAGCGCGACTGGCTGTCAAACATTGGCTCCCCGCTGACGCGAAACTTCTGCACCGTACCATCCGGGTTGGTGCGGCTGAAGGCGAAGTCCAAAAACGGCTCGCGCGCGGCGATCTTGGCCTGCAACTGTAGGCGTTCTGCCTCGTTCCAGCCGGTGATTTCACCCTCGCCGGTATCGCCCAAAAAAGCGGTGACGCGAATTCCCAGCATCTGCTCGACCGGGCCGGAGACGCGGGTAAAGTTGCCCGCCTCGTTTTGCTCCCAATACCAGTCAGACGCCAGCTCGGCCAGGCGGCGATAGCGATCCTCGCTTTGCGCCAGCTCGGCCGTGCGCAGTTGCACCTGCTTCTCCAGCGTGTGGTTGTACCTGCTGAGGCGCTTGTAGAGCAGGCGCACTTCGAGCATGTTGTGGATGCGCGTTTTCACCTCCACCAGGTCAAACGGTTTGCTGATGAAGTCTTTGGCACCCGCTTGCAGCGCGCGCAGCTTGTGGCCGGGGTCAGCGGTGAGCGCGATCACGGGCAAGTAGGATTCGTTGTCGTCGGCGGCCAGCGCCTCCATCACCTCAAACCCGTTCATCACGGGCATGTTGAGGTCCAGCAAGATCAGGTCAAACGCCTGTTCGTGGTGCAGCGCCGCCACCTCTGCGGGGCGCATGCTGGCCGTCACGTTGTCATAACCGGTCTCCTGCAGCAATTGTTCGAGCAGTTGCACGTTGGCATCCTGATCGTCAACGATCAAAATACGCGCCGCCAAAATATCACTTGTTTCAAGCATTTCCATGCGTCTTTTCCTTCATTTCAGGCCCGCCTGATTTCTCTTCAGCGCGGGAAATTTCGATAATCTTCGTGGCAATGTCTTCTGGCGACAGGACAAAATCAATGCAGCCGGTGTCAATCGCGCTTTGCGGCATTTCAGGCTCGCCGGCCGTGCTCTGCTTTTGTGCAATGGTGATGCCACCCACTTCGCGGATGCCGCACAGCGCCGGTGCGCCATCCCCGTCGAAGCCAGAAACAATCACGGCGATCAGCTTGCCGTCCCAGCATTGCGTGAGCGAGCGCAAAAAGACCGTGATCACCTCCGACCAGCCTCGCTTCTTGGAGATCGGCTCCAGGCGAAACTGCCCGTCATCGTCCACATGCAGCTCGCGGTTCGAGGGGATGATGAACACCGTGTTCACCTCGACCTTTTGCTTCTCTTCAATCAACACCACCGGCATCTGGGTGTAGCTGCGCAGCACCTCATGCAAGCGGGTGGGCGCATGCGTGATGTGATTCACGAAGACAACCGCAACGCCCATGTCATGGGGCAGGTTTTTCAACAGCCGGATGTACGCATCCAGCCCGCCTGCGGAGCCCCCCACACACACGATTGGAAATTGTTTCACGTCAGTTCTCCGGTCATGTCAGTTCTCCCAGTTGGCTTAAGTTCGTCAGGTTGTGCCCCATCTCGCTTCCCACCTCGGTTTGCGTGGGCTCAAGCTTCAGCGCCAGGTTGATGGTGTGCATCAGTTCCTTCACGTGGATCGGTTTGGTCAGGTAGCGGTAGCACCCGGCATCCAGCCCGGCCTGGATTTCGCCGGCCATGGCACTGGCGCTGAGCACCACCACGGGGATCGCGGCAGTCAGCGGGTCGTTCACCAAAATCCGCAGTATGTCGATGCCGCTCAAGCCTGGCAGGTGGGTGTCCAGCAGAATCACATCGGGCAGGGCGCTTCGGGCCAGTGCCAGGCCGCTGGTGGCGTCCCGCGCGTCCAGCAGGCGCACATTGGGCTGGCGCGCCATCAGCTCCCGCATCAGCAACAGGTTGGCGGTGTTGTCTTCGACGTAAAGCAGCGTGTACAGGCCCGCCAGATTGCGCCGGGAATGGAAGCTCCGTTCCGCATCCACCATGGCGCGCGTCGGCTCCCATTTTTCCGCCCTTGATTCGCTGGCTGATGCGGCACTCAGTTCCAACTCTGTGGACATGCGGCCTCGGTAGGCAGCCACCGCATCGGCCGGTTTTTCGGCGCCGGGTGGTTGCCCATTCTTTTCGGGGGTTGGTTCGCCGGCCTGCTTCAATTCAATCCAGAAAACACTGCCTTTGCCCACGGTGCTGTTCACGCCAATGCTGCCCCCCATCAACTCGACCAACTGCTTGGTCATCACCAGGCCAATGCCGGTGCCAGGCTCAGTGCGGCTCTCTTGGCCGAGCCGGTTGAAGGGCTGGAACAATTGGCCGATTTCGCCTGCGGTCAGGCCCTGGCCCGTGTCTTCGACGCAAATTCGCAGGTGCTTGGGGTCGTCAGTGTTGACCGACAGGCGCACGCTGCCCCCGTCGCGGTTGTACTTGATGGCATTGGAGAGCAAATTGATCAAGGCCTGTTTCATGCGGGTGCGGTCGGCGTGCACATGGGCCAGCGCGGGTGGCGTCTCGAACTGAAGGCTGATGCCGCGCCGCCCAGCGTCCATCTCGACGATGGCCTCACACTCCACCAGCACGCTGGCCACCGACACGCTTTGCATCACCAGCTTGAGCTTGCCTGATTCGACAACCGCCAGGTCGAGGATTTCATTGATCAGCTCCAGCAGGTACCAGCCCGCTTTCAGAATCTGATCCAGGCTGCGCTTTTGCCCTGGCGTGGGCGGCGGGTTGCTGCCATCCATCAACTGCGCAAAGCCCAAAATGGCGGTCAACGGGGTGCGCAGCTCGTGGCTCATGCCGGACAAGAAGTCCGACTTGGCCTGGTTTGCCTTCTCAGCCAGCACTTGCGCATCCAGCAGCTCGGCGTTCTTGTGCAGCAGTACCTGGTCCAGAAACTGCCTATCAGCATCGATTTGCTTTCGCTGCGTAACGTCGGTGAACACAATACCCACGGTGGCCCGGTCTTTGCGGCCGGTTCTGAACGCATAGAGATCGAACCAGCGGTCCACCGTTTTAGCGTGCTGGCTGACGCGCGCCGCCTCGCCCGTCAAAGCCACATTGCCGTAAAGCTCTATCCATTTATGCTCTATGCCGGGGGTAACCTCAGTGCCCAGCCGCCCAACGACATCGAACAACCCGGACTGACGCTCAAAACTGGGGTTGACCGTCAGATAGCGAAAATCTACCGGCTTATGCTGCTTGTCAAACACCATTTCGACGACGCAATAACCTTCGTCAATCGAATTGAACAGCGCGCGGTGGATTTCCTCAGACTCATACAGCTTTTCTTCAGCCTCCTTGCGCTCCGAGATGTCATTGATGACGACCAGCAGGCTCTGCAGTTCGTCACCCTCACCCTGCGGTGTTGCAATCATCCGCACCCAAAACTCAAATCCCGCCGCATTGACCATCTGAAAGTCGCGCTGATCAGGCTGGCGGGTACGCAGCACCTGCTGGGTGAAGAGGTAGTGCGTATCGCGATCGTGCTTCGCTACAAAGCGGCGCATGGGCTTGTGGAACAACTGGCTGCGCGGCAGGCCCAGCAGGCTGGCGGCTTTCAGGTTGGTGTGCATGATCTCCCCAGCCGCGTCCAGGCTGAGGTAGCCCACGGGGGCCATGTCGTACAAATCTTTGTAGCGGCTGCGCTCCGCATCCAGCAGCGCCTGGGTGGTGCGCAGCTCCTCGTTTTGCATCTCCAACTCGATCTGGTGAACCTGTAACTCATGCAGGGTTTTTTGCAGTACAGCAGCATCCAGCAGCTCGCTCACACCCATGGGCTGTGCCGGTAGCTCAGGGTGTCGGGCTCTGGCAAGGCCCTCGGCCTCGCTGCGCAGCCGTGCGAATTTGTCTTCAGGGGTTGGCATCTTCTGCTCCCACGCGTTCAGTGGTGGCGATGGCATACACATCGCCAGATTCATCGATCAGTGCCGTCGATGTCAGCGACACATTCA
>JANOTO010000222.1:0-4992 GCA_031416395.1 Rhodoferax sp.
GTGGCGAAGCGAAGTCGATTGCGCAAATCAACACAGGGGGCAAATCCCCCGTCATAATTTGCGCATGCACCCATGCGCAAACCTTACAAACCTGATCGTAAAGCCGCACTGTGGGTGGCGTAGCGCACGAACATGCCAAGCACCAAAACAGATGCGAAAATATCCAGCCTTTCCGTGCCCGTCATTAAAATTTTCCCAACCGCCCGGAGGTATCTATGATTGAACAAAAGCTTGTAGTTGGACGTTGGATTGACGTACCACTGCAAGTGCCTGCCAACAATGGTGCGGCAATTGGCGGCTTCCAGCCACTGCACAATGTCATGCTGCATGTCAATGAATCCACTCGCGTAAGTACATTTGGAAAAAAGACAAGTACGGTAACTGCGGGGCACGTCGCAAAGGTTCACCGAAATTACCAATGGCTTGAGTGGCTGCCAGGCTTTGTCTCTGAGGTATCTCAGTTCAATGTCGACGTAATGACTGGCCCGATGACGGGGTGTTGGATTACTCGCTACGTTCGCAATGGGCTGCAATGTGTTGGGCACGTCGGAACTTACATGGACGCAGCCAACCCACTGTCAATAGCTGCAAGAGCTTCGTGGAATGCCTTTGCTGCGCCAGGCGGTGCTATCACGGGCTTCAACCCACAAAATGGCTGGGTGGGGCCTTTCCCGGCAGCGATTCAAGGTGATGGCGCATTCAAAATATTCGCGATAGTCACTTCGGCTGGAGATTTCTGGACAATCTTCACCTATGCGGACGTAACGGGCGCAAACCGTGTCCGGATCGCTGGGAAACAATTGATTCCTTCAGCGCCGTTAGCAACGCTTCAGGCACTTTAACGGAATACGAAGGGACTTCTCACTTCTAGGCGACAGCGTCAAGTGCCAAGATTGGCTTGTTGAATTTAATCTGAAATCTTGAACCAACATCAAAGGGGTCAACGTCAAAAGGATCAGGTCTTGCAATGACGCATTTGCTTGATTGAAAGACCTGACCCCATGACTCTTTCCATGACTCTTTGGTGCCCATACGGGCGCGCCTGGATCGCCCGGGGGCGTGCAGCGCATTCATTGGGTCGCGCGATGGATGCGAAACCGATTGCGCAAATCAACACACGAGGTAAATCTCCCGTCATAATTTGCGCATGCACCCGTGCGCAAACCTTGCAAACCCATTTGTCGCCAACCCGCCCGTCTTCAGGGCGGCGCTTCATTCCGACAAGGTTTATCCGCCACGTTTGAGTGCTCGCGCCTTGGCTGGCATCGCGGCGCGGCGGATAGACGCTATTGGTTAGGCCTCAAGATGATTACACCTGAACAAGTCTCTGCTTTTGCCGCTTTGATAAGTGCTTTTTCTGGAGGGTTTGCTATGGTCGCTGCGTTTCGCTCTGCCGATTCCGCTCGTAAAGCGCAGCTCTCTGTAGACGAGGCGGAGCGACGATCTGTACTACGTCAGGTGATACTGACAGCGAAAGACATTGGGTTGGAAGCGAATCGGTGTGTTTATGTCGCTGAGCTCGCGGGGCGGTCGCACAGAGGTCTAGCGAACTTTGCAGGTGGTCTTGGTGGTTCACGGCATCCACTTGCGAAGGATGCCCTGACAGAAAAGACAAAGCGAGCCGAGGTGATCGGAAGCGAGGGAAAGCTCTTCGCTACTTGGCCTAGTAACCTCGAAACCGCACCTCTTGGTGAGATTGACCGCGTACTCACAAAATTGCTCGCATTGCTTTCTGAGGCGAAGGCCATGCGCGATGATCTTGAGCGCGAGCGCGCCGATGTCGAACGCCAATGCGACGCCTACAGAAACCTGGTGATCGGAGGGGGTCCGGGACAATGAGTCGTAGCATGTCAATCGACACGGATCAACAACATCAGTAGGCCGCTTCGCGGCGAATGGAATTTTCCACCGAACCGGCGACTTCTGGCCTGCCAACGTTGGCGATACCGACCAGCCCCCTGTGTTTGAACTGAAATTGGAGTTAACCCCCCAAAAAAAAGTGCCGCTGAAAGCGTCGTTAAGAGAACAGCCGACGCGCCAACTCCGAACCAGCCGACAACTCATGCTCATCCAGCTGGTCGTACAGCACCTCCAGCTCTGAGCCGATCACGTCCATCGAGTCGGTGGGCAGCAGCACGCCGTTGTCATCGGTGATTACGCCTTCCATCGCCAGCGCCAGTGCTTTGGCGGCTTCACGCAGACGCACGAACGGGCTCTCTGCACGGTCAACCTGGGGCACGTCCAGGCTCAAGACAACCTCACGAAGGGCAGACTGCGCCGGGTCATCCGCCAGCGCAGCCTGGGTGTCGAAACTCAAGCCCAAGATCGGTGGCAAACCCGCCGCGCTGGTGGGCAGCACCATGCGGCCTGGCATGACACCGGCTACAAAGCCCACCCTCCCAGCCTGCTGCTGCACGTAGCCGGGGCTCCAGGCGGCGTTGCGCGCGCGCACGGTGAAGCTGAGCTGGGCATCGTGGTCGCCCGCAAAATGATCCAGCTCCCGCGCGCGGGCGACTTCATCGCGCATTTCGGGGAACTCTGGCGCACCGTTGACGACATCGGCAAAGGCTTGCGTCTTGATGACGAATTCAGAGTACTCAATGTCGTTGAGCGCGCCCGAACGATTGGCCAGTTGCACGCCGGCTTGCAAAGCGCTGTAGCGCTGGCCGGCATGGGGCATCTCCCACTGTTGGGTGGCGGCGTTCAGGCCTTCAATCGCAAAGGGCTTGCTGCCCACGCGGCGCGTGGCGGGCATGGCCATCAAGACGGCATCGCCAGAGACGACGTTATCCAATGCAATCGGCGCGATCACGTCGATCAGCGCGTCAAGCAAGGGCTTGCGCTCTAGTGGGGGCAAGGAGAAATTTGGCGCGGCAAATTCAGCGTCGTTCAGCACCAGCGCCGGATCAATCTGACCCGTTGGGCCGTTGGGGCCACCGGGCTCGCGTGGCGCAGACGGCTCCTCGGGCACGGCCTGCAAAGGTGCGTTTTTGCGCGATGTCCACGCGCCATGGGCCACGACAGCAGCCAGTATCAGGCCACCTGCAATCGCCAGCCACAGTTGCAAAGAACTCATCGTTGTCGCCATGCCCCAGTTATTTCACGCGGCTACATCACGCCGCTACATCAGGCGGCTTGGGCCAGAACCGCTGCCGCCTGCATGTCCACCGCGACGATGCGGGATACGCCCTGCTCTTGCATAGTCACCCCAATCAATTGCTCGGCCATTTCCATGGCGATCTTGTTGTGGCTGATAAACAGGAATTGGGTCTCTTGGCTCATGCTGGTCACCAGTTTCGCATAACGCTCGGTGTTGGCATCGTCCAGGGGGGCATCGACCTCATCCAGCAGGCAAAACGGTGCCGGGTTGAGCTGGAAAATCGCGAACACCAGTGCGATGGCGGTCAACGCCTTTTCACCACCTGACAGCAAGGCAATACTCTGATTCTTCTTGCCCGGCGGCTGCGCAATCACCTGCACGCCCGAATCCAAAATTTCCTCACCCGTGATCACCAGGCGCGCATTGCCGCCGCCAAACAACTCGGGGAACATCTTGCCAAAATGCTCGTTCACCGTGTTGAACGTGCCCGAGAGCAGCTCGCGGGTTTCGCCATCAATCTTCTTGATGGCATCTTCCAGCGTGGTCATGGCCTCGCTCAAATCGGCGGTTTGTGCGTCCAAAAACTGCTTGCGTTCGCGGGCGGTGGTCAGCTCGTCCAAAGCCGCGAGGTTGACCGCACCAAGCGCGGCGATGTCGCGGTTCAGGCGGTCAATTTCGCCTTGCATGCCCGCCAGGCGCACATTGCCCTCGCCAATCGATTTCGCCACCGCTTCAAGGTCGGCCTTGGCATCTTCAAGCAACTGCGTGTACTGTTCAAAGCCGAGCCGCGCGGCCTGCTCTTTGAGCTGAAATTCGGTGATGCGCTGGCGCAAGGGGTCCAGCTCGCGCTCCAGCGTGAGGCGGCGCTCATCACTGGCGCGCAGCTTGGTGGTCAAGTCATCATATTCGCTGCGCTTGGCACCCAGCGAGACTTCACGCTCCAGCTTCAAAGCCAGTGCAGATTGCAAGCCCGCTTGGGCAGCGGCATCGGTCAAGCGGCTCAACTCGCCCTGCGCACCGGTTTCTTCCTGGGCGAGCGTCGTGGCTTGCTGTGTTGCCGCTTCAATCGAGCGCGACAACTCGGCCTTGCGGGCATCCAGGCTGCGCATGCTAAACGCAGCCTCCTGCGCCTTGCGTTCCAGGCTGCGCTGCTGCTCGCGGCAGTCGGCCAATTTGCGTTCGGCGGCAATCACGCGCTCATCCAACTGGGCGTGGCGCTCTTGCGTGTCGGCCAGTTGCATGTCGAGCTCTTCGAAACGCCCTTCCGCAGTCACGCGGCGCTCTTGCAGCTCTTCAAGCTGACCATCAACCTCGGCCAAATCGCCTTCAATTTGGCCGGAGCGTTCGCGCATTTGCGCCGCCAGTTGGGTCAGGCGCAGCGTCTCAACTTGAAGCGAATGGGCACTGCTTTGCGTCTCGGTCGCTTCGCGGCGAATGGCCACCAGGCGCTGCGAGGCATCGGCAAACGCGGCATCCGCACGCACCAGGCCGGCGCGGGATTCTTCGCTGATCAACGCTTGCGCGCGCAATTGCTTCTCCAAATTTTCAATCTCCTGCGCTCGCGCCAGCATGCCAGCCTGCTCGGAGTCTTGCGCATAAAAACTCACGCTGTGAGCGGTGATGGCGTGGCCAGTTTTAAGGTAAATCACCTCGCCCGCTTTGAGCTTATCGCGGCCTTGCAGCGCGTCTTCGATGCTGGATCCCGTCAAGCAGCCTTGCAGCCATTCGCCCAACACGGCACGCTGGCCTGCATCGTTCAAACGCAGCAGGTCAGTCAGCGGTTTGAAGCTGTGAGCCGATGCGGAATTGGCCGAAGGAGCCGCAGCCAGCGGTGGGCTGTAAAACGCCAGCTTGGCCGGTGGCGCATCCTGCCCGCCGGTGCCCAAAAAGCC
>JANOTO010000223.1:0-15966 GCA_031416395.1 Rhodoferax sp.
GAAGTTCCTGCGGTTGAGTTTCTGCGGGCGCAGAAAAATCAAGATCGTCCAAACTGCCATCCGGGTTCGCAGCGAATTCGGTTTCTTGAATCGCCTTCAGTGCTTCCAGCAAATAGGCGTCAGGTTCCTTGAGGAAACCCGCCGCAAATTGATGCAGCAGCCGTCGGATATCTTCGGCAGCATCGGTAAACACTTGAGCGTACGCTGCGTCACTTTGGCGATGCAAGCGCACATGCTGCAAAGCTGATTCGAGAGCCCGGGCAATGTTAGACAGCGCCAGGAAACCAACAGTCGCAGAGCTACCCGCCAAAGAGTGCGCCAGCGATACCGAGGAGCCGGGCATGGGCTGATCAAGCTCAAGCGCCCATTCGTTAAGCTCAGTCAGCAAGCGACGCGACCACTCATCCGCCTCGTTGAGGTAAACGTTGTAAAGCGGGATGCCAATGCGCAAGGTGCCAATCACCTTGATGGAGTCATCTTGCTCTCCCGGCATGAGTCTAGAGTCATCAAAAACCGGTAGCACAGAATTCGCGGGAGGGGCTACGATGGGTGTCATCGCCGCAAAATTGACATCCGACGGCACTTCTTGGGCGACACGTGGCGAAAGGCTTGAAAAGTCGATTGGCAGTTCAGCGGAATCGATCCTGGACGGCACAAACTCCAACGGAGCGGCAGCAGATTTGCCAAAACGTGACTCAATGAAATTCGTGTTCTCGAAATCCGCAGATTTGGAGGGGGTGCTGAAGTCGAGGTCATCCAGTCCCAGGTTGTCAGATACCGGGGCCACATCTTTTTGCGGATCCGTCTCATCATGACCTTTGGGAAGCATGTCGAACATGGACGTAGCTTCAAATTCCGGCAAAACGCTGATCGGATCATCGCGTTTGTCAAACACAATAGCATTACTTGATGAACCGAAAGTGGAAACTTGATCGTCTACAGTGAGCGTGTCCATCGCCGCGGGCGAATCTGGGAGTTCAGAGGCGATGGTGTCGCCGCTTGTCGACTCGTCAGGCATCTCGTTAACCAAATGGACGCCATCAAATTCTTCTGATCCCGGGAACTTCAACTCAACGATGCGGTTCTCCAACCTGAGCGCATCCGCTGCGACCCGAAAGCTCTGTGAAGTCCAATCGGAGTCGGTTCGAACGGCGATATGCCCCACCCACAAGCCCAAGCCGGCAATGGCTTTCGCACTAAGGTTTGTCAGCGCCTCGTTGGCTGGCTTTTGCTCGGCCAGCCAAGCGTTGAGCAGTTGCTCCATCGACCAGGCCGCTTCACCGAATTCGGTCAGCCCGACCATCCTTGAGCTGCCTTTGAGCGTGTGGAACGCACGCCGCAGCGTCGTTTGTTCACCCAGATTTGACGGATTTGCAGCCAAGGCGGTGATCGAGGCCATACCGTTTTGAACCACTTCAGTGGCTTCTTCCAGGAAGATGTCCCGGATTTCCGTGTCTTCGTCACTGTCGCTGCTTTCCGGGCCAGCTTTGGACGGCGCTGTCGTCACGGACGATGCAGCGTCTCGGGGCAGCGTCAGAGTTGAAGAGGTACTGGCGGCATCCTTGGACACCACGTCGACGGTGTACGACATCGGTGCCATGGCTGGGACTGAATCGACAACGACGGGCGCCTCTGCTGGTGTCACCATAGGCGACATCGAGGGGGTGACGGTCGGCGCGAGGGAAGGTGTGATCGAAGGGATGAACGACGGACTGACAGGCGGAAAAAACGCTGTGACCGGCGTTGGCTCAATCGAAGGAATTTTGAAGGATTCAGCAAGCGCCGCGAACGAGGAGACATCACCAGTTGGCATATCGGCGACTTGCATTGCAGCAGTTGACATGGCCAGCGCTTGCGTGTCGAGCATGCTCACCGAGTCGGCCTTAGATCCTGATGGTTCTGGCACGGCAGGTGCGGCGACTGGTAGCTTTGGCTGCGACGCAGGTTTGACCTGGACGGCCTCGACCGGCTTGACGCGTCCCATTACTGGCTTGAACTCGCCGCCAATTTCATCGTAAATGAACAGGTTCTTGGCCATCGAGCGCTGATAACCCAGCATGTCAATCAAGAAGCCCAAGGCACCCAGGCTGCTACCCAGTTTTTCGAAACCAGCTGCACCTGTGTTGGTGGGCGTCGTGGTTTCAATCAGCAATTTTTCCACGCTGTCGCGCATGCGCAGGGTTGCCAAAGAGGCCTGATCAAGTCCCAACACCGAAAAGACACCGCGCATTTGCGCAAGCTGGCTGGGCACCTCATGCAGTGGCACCTTGTCTGCCGGATTGCGGAAATATTGATCCAGCGACTTCTCAATCTCGCCCAAGGAGGTGCGCAGCTCGTCCACCACACTTCCCATAGTTTGGCGATCACTCACCCGCCGATAGAGCTCCTCCATCCAGCCTTCAAGCGGCTCAGACTGTCCGCCCTTGGTGACCTGATCAAGGCGCTGCGCAAGCCGAAAGCTGCGTGCTGCCATCGTCGTGTCGGTTGGATCCAAATCTTCGTAGGCCGCCTCGAGGTACAAAACAGCAGTAGCGACTTCCATCGCAACAGGCGTTGACGGCGGCTCGCCTGAACGGCTGGACTGGTCGACCGCGTGCACCAAGGCGCGCGCCAGGTCATTGCTTTCGGGGTGAAGCTTCAATATAGAGTCTGAAACCGCGCCGAACTGGTCAGATACCATTTTCAGACGATTCGTGTCGCCACCTGCTAGAGCCGACCAAGTCTCTGTCGCAGTTGCAATACGCTTTCTGGCCTGCAGAAGCACGGCAGGGTCGTACCTTCCGAACTGCGCAACATCGTAATTGACTGCTTTAGCCTGTGTTAAACGATAAGTGCTGCGAACAGCCGCAAGAACTGGGGTGTCCGACGGTTTGGCTGGTGCGGCTTGGGCGCAGAAGAAGAGTAGATCTTGCGCCAGCCGATCAGATACCGAAAAGTCACCGCGAGCAATGCTCGCGTACTGCATGAGCACGCGCGATGCACTGCGCTTGGAATACACGTCACTCACAAAAAGTCGCTTGGCCTTGGCTTCAAAAAATGCCGCACATATCTGCCAAAAGACCCTCGGTTCTAACTTGTCCTGGCCCGCAGCCAAGCCCAAGGAGAGGTCTCGCAGATGGACGGCAGATGCAATGTCGTCAGCCTTAACCAGTCTTAAAACCGATTGGTCAAGCTGGGCACGCACATTGGGGCTGGGCGGTAAAGGTTCGATCGTTGTTGCAAAAGATGTCTCAACCCACGCCCATTCGATAGACCAAAGATCGGAGGGGTGAATTTTCTCACCTCCAACCAATTCAAGCACATCCCGGTACTGTGGGAAAAGTGCGACGGGAGATGCCGACTTTCCCTTGAGAACGCCCTCAAGATATTCTGCGAGAGCAAAGCTCGCACGCTCCATTTTCAGCGTGGCATCGTCACTGCAAAGCTCCGGGCGCTGCACAAATTTCTGAGCGAGCGACTCCATGACGCGCATGACCTTGGCGGGCACGCTGAACCCCACCATCTCCAATGCCCCAACCGCTTGATGCAGCTGCTGGCGGGCAATGCGCAACTGGCTTGCATCGAGTGCGGCAAGGTCAGATCCTCTTGCCAATTCAGCGTCGCGCACGAATCGGCGCATTGCTTTGGTAGCGCCATCCAGCGATTTCTTGAGTTCGTCAAGAACCCAGGCCAACGGCCCAAGGTCATTGCCTGCCAATTCTTGTTCGCCAGATGTGGCTGCGGTGGTTTGCATGGATTCTCAGGCTCCTGCGAGTGACGTCGACTGGACGGGCTTTAAGCGGGTGAAAAGAAGTCGAAACTTATGCAAGGCAAAACTGTTTGGTTGGCTGCTTGGGCTGCTGCATGACCGACTGTGACGTCATGCGATCTTGAACCGTGACACAGACTTGTTCAGCTCTTCGGCCATTCGCGACAATTCCCGCACTTGCGAAGCCGTCGCCTTGGTTCCTTCACCGGTCTGCTCGGTTACTGCAAAAATGTTCTGAATATTTTGTGCCACGACGTTGGCCAGCGTCGCTTCACGGGACGTCGAGTTGGAGATATGCTGAATCAGCTCTGACAGGCGGCGTGATACATGGTCAATCTCGGTCAACGCAGTGCCCGCGCTGTCCGACAGCTTGGCACCTTCGACCACGCCTTGAGTTGAACGCTCCATAGCTGCTACGGCATCCTGTGTGTCCGTTTGAATCGCTTTCACCAGAGCAGAAATCTGGCGTGTTGCATCTGCAGACCGTTCAGCGAGACGCTGCACCTCTTCGGCCACCACGGAGAAGCCACGGCCTGCCTCGCCAGCTGATGCGGCTTGGATGGCGGCGTTCAGAGCCAACACGTTGGTCTGTTCAGTAATATCGGAGATCAGCTCTGTGATTTCTCCAATTTCTTGCGACGACTCACCCAATCGCTTGATGCGCTTGGACGTGTCCTGAATCTGATCTCGGATCGAGTTCATACCGCCAATGGCGTTCTGCACGGCCTGAAGACCGGTTTCTGCGGCGACCAGGGACTGCCGCGCCACCGTCGCTGACTCTTGCGCTTGAGAGGACACCTCGTTGATTCGGGTTGCCATGTCCACCACGGACTTGCCTGTCTCACGAATTTCCAGCAACTGCTCGTTGGATGCTGCCAGCAGCTCGGTCGAGGTGGAATCCACATCAGCGGTGGTTTGAGCCACGCGGGAAGCGGTGTTCTGCACGTTGGAGACGAGTGAGCGCAGCTCCTCAATGGTGTAGTTCACCGAGTCGGCAATAGCACCGGTGATGTCCTCTGTCACTGTCGCTTCTTGCGTCAGGTCGCCTTCAGCGACCGACTGCAACTCGTTCATCAAACGCAAAATAGCTGCTTGATTGGCATCGTTCACGCGCTTGGCTTCTTGCTCCTGGCGCTCGGCTTGCAGTCTTTGATCTTCCGCAATTTTCTGACGATTTTGTCCCGCGAGAACCTGTACTCGTGACAGCAAGTAGGCGCAAGCAAGGGCGAATAAACCTGACAAAGTCAAAATAACCAAGGACACGGGGCTCAAACCAGCTCGTGAGGAGAGTTTGTTTTGAGTCTCTTCAAGCGCGCGGCGAAGCGGCTCACTGTCCGTCAAAATGGTGGTTTGGGCTTCACGCGCTGACACCAGCCCCTGCAAATTCCCCAAGATTGCGCCAGCCTGAACGCGGGTCTGCTCATAGAGCTTGATCAGTGCATCCAACTGCTCGCGGGTTTGCGGGTCTTTGGCTGCGGCCAAGCGCAGTTCGGGGCTGCCTTGCAACAAACCTTGGGCAATTTCTTTGAATGAGTTCAAGTCTTTACCCAGCAGGAAAACCGCTTCAGCGCCCACGCCTTCGGCCGTCAAAAACTCGTTGGATGACTTACCGATTCGCTGCGTCAACATCACAAGCTGGCCCGCTGCGGAAATCTCGGCAGCCCCCGCGTTTTGCTGTAGCTTCAAAGATGAGACCGACTCTGCAATCTCCAGCAGATCAGACGATTGGCGGTTGATCAAACGCAAGGCCGAGTTGATCTGGGTCAGAATTTTCTGCTGGCCCATCACGGTTGCAGCACTTTTCTCCGCGCGCTCCATCAAGGGAACGACCTTGCTCAACTCGGACTCAAAATCACCATCCAGCAAAGTCACGCCCAACTCCGCATCACCGGACTTCAGTGCGCGGATCGTTTTTGCCAGCACCCCGGAGCTGTCGGCGACATCAGGAAACGCTTGCTGACCACCCACCATCGCTTGGCTGGTGGTCTTTGCCAGCCGCTGCGACTGCATCAGGGCTTGGCCAGTCGCGTTCAGTTGCTGAGCGACCTGATTGGCCTGACGCAAAGCCAGGTAGAAGGTGACCACCAGCACCAACAGAGACAGGCCGAGCAAGATCAGCAGCGTTCGCTGATGCTGCGCCACCGTGTTACGACCCAACGGCGGCAAGGTGATGACATCCAGAGACTCGCCTTCGACTGGACTGACCTCCCCGTCAGCGGGGGCATCTGATCTTGCGCTGAGCGGGAGGGAGTCTATGCGGTTTTGCGCGGCATCCGATATGGACGAGTCGAAAGTAGCCTCTGGCATGGCCAAACTGAGTCGGGAGTCCTGCTCGGCTTCGGGTGCCTTGGGCGAAAAAACGTTTTTTAACTGGGCGACGAGTGACATGATATGGCCTTACGTTTTGACTTAACTTTTGAGTTAACTTTTGAATTAAGCGCTGATACTCAAAAATTGTGGAAACTGTGACAGGGACTGCAAGTTGATTTCTTGCCATTTCACCCCATCGGGATCGGTGTAGAGGTTTCCAAAGTAGCTGGGTGCGTCCGGATGCGGCGGCGCAGATTGCGCAAACGCGTCGGCATTGCGCAATCCTGCCAAACTGTCCACCATCAGGGCGCAGTTGACTTCAAGCGCAGAATGCACGGTGATCACGCTGGCTTCGCTCAACGACTGTTCGGAGCGCGCAGCCAGGGGAGTTCCATTGATGAATCCCGCCAGATCAACTACGCCAAACAACCCGCCACGCAGATTGACCACACCCGTGAACCAGCTTTGACAGTAGGGTACTGGCTGCAAGTTGGCCAATGGAAAAATTTCCCCCGACTGAACCAGCGGGAACAGGTAGTTGCCACCGCCGGTTCTAACGGCCAGCCAAGATACCGAAACTCCTTCGCTGCGTGCCGCTTGAAGGCGGCTGGCCAAGCGGGTCTGTAACTCTCGAATTGCTGCGCGATTTGCCATTGTTTTTTAGATCGGTGCGAATCAGTGGGTCTCACGGAACCAGTCGACGCTGTATTAGCCCAAGGCTTTTATCTTTGCCAGTAACTCGGTTTCGTTAACCGGCTTGGTAATGTAGTCGCGGGCACCCTGGCGCATCCCCCAAACACGGTCTGTCTCCAGATTTTTGCTGGTGCACATGATGATCGGAATTTCTGTGTACTCAGGCGTGCGGTTGATGGCCCGTGTGAGTTGAAAGCCGTTCTGTCCTGGCATCACCACATCCATCAAGATCAGGTCGGGCTTCTCCTCGGTCAGCCGCTTGAAGGCATCGTCCGCACCTTGCGCTGTGCGAACGGTCATGCCGTTGCGCTGGAGCAGGTCGGTCATGAACATCAACTCTGTCTTTGAGTCGTCAACGATCAATACTTTGGTGATAGGCATTAATTTTCCCCTTGTCCTTGTGCGAGAGCCAGCGCCCCAAATTGTTGCACTGCCTGCAACAACTGGTCCTTGGTAAATGGTTTAGTCAAATAATCCTGAGCGCCGACCATGCGCCCGCGCGCCTTGTCGAAGACGCCATCCTTCGAGGAGAGCATGACGACCGGGACGCTGGCGAATTTTGAATTGCGCTTGATGATTGCGCAAGTCTGGTAGCCATCCAACCGGGGCATCAAGATGTCGCAAAAAATCAGATGGGGTTGGTAGTCGTTGACTTTGGCCAGTGCGTCAAAGCCGTCTTCGGCCAGCAGCACCTCGTGGCCACCCTGTTTGAGGAAAATCTCCGCGCTACGCCGAATGGTGTTGCTGTCGTCGATCACCAGTACTTTATAAGTGGACGCTGTGACGGTCACAAGACAAGGCTCCTCGATGATTTTTCCATGACGGTATCCGGTTTGAACAAATCCTGAACCGGGAGACTCAAAACATGCGGACTCAAATCTGCACCATCTCGAAATCTTCCTTTCGTGCGCCGCATTCGGGGCAAGTCCAATTCATGGGCACATCTTTCCAAAGCGTGCCAGGCGCAATGCCATGATCGGGGGTTCCCGCCTCCTCGTCGTAAATCCAGCCACAAATCAAACACATCCAAGTTTTAGTATCAAGCACAGCTTAAAGGGCCTTCGAATAGAATGCAACGATTGTATCGACGGAAGGCTCGCAGAGCGTGTGCACGACTGCGCAGTGTTGCCAAATTTCTCTAGCGCCAAACCCAAGCTCTTGCTTCGTTTGCGCGCAGCCCACATTTTTCCAACTGACGACTTGAGTGATAAATTGAGTGACGTATTGAACGACAGGTCAACCCACGCCGACACCTCAGCGGATCACGATGTGAATGAGCCTGTGTGCGTCATGGTGTTCAATGCCTGTGATCCCAGTGGCGCGGCAGGCTTGTCGGCGGATGTCACCGCCATGGCATCGGTGGGAGCCCATGCTTTGCCAGTGGTGACGGGCGCTTACAGCCGGGACACCAGCGAAATCCTCGACCATTTTCCGTTCGATGATGAGGCGGTTGCGGAGCAGGCCCGAACCGTTCTCGAGGACGTTGAGGTGGCTGTTTTCAAGGTCGGATTTGTCGGGACTGCGGAGAACGTCAGCGCTATTGCGCAGATCGCAGCGGACTATGCCGACGTGCCGTTGGTCGCCTACATGCCTGACCTGTCTTGGTGGTCGACAACGCAAATTGAAGACTATCTGGATGCCTTCAAGGCGCTGCTGCTCCCCCAAACCACAGTGTTGGCTGGAAACCACAGTACTCTGTGGCGCTGGCTGTTGCCCGATTGGAATTCGGCCAAAAACCCAACTGCCCGAGACATCGCCCAAGCGGCGCAAGCCTGTGGCGCGCCCTACACGCTGGTGACGGGCATTGCGCTGCCTGACGCGTTCATCGACAACGTTTTGGCATCGCCCCAAACGGTGCTGGCAAGCGGTAAGTTTGAGCGTTTTGAGGCCGTGTTTTGCGGTGCTGGCGATACGTTGAGTGCAGCCCTATGTGCGATGCTGGCCACCGGCACGGATTTGCCGGAGGCGGTAACCGAGGCGTTGGGCTATCTGGATCGCAGCCTTCACGGTGGATTTCGCCCCGGCATGGGCCATGTGGTGCCGGATCGTCTGTTTTGGGCGCAAAGCGATGAAGACGCCCTGGCAACTTGTGATGAGAACTCCGATCAAACGTCCGGTCGTGTGGCATCTTCAGTCCCAGTGAGCCCGCTTGGCGTACGAGACGCGACCACTCTCGATTTGACGATAGACCTACCCCACCATGCAACAAAACACTAGCTTAGGTTCTGACAGCGTGAATCTTCCGAGCGCGACTGACCAAAACGAGGTGCTATTTGATCGCGCTCGTCGGGTAATCCCTGGGGGGGTGAACTCGCCAGTTCGCGCGTTCAAGGCAGTGGGCGGCACGCCACGCTTTGTCAAGCGTGCGAAGGGATCGTATTTTTGGGATGCCAACGGCGCGCGCTATATTGACTACATCAACTCCTGGGGTCCGATGATTTTGGGGCACGGTCACCCAGCGGTGCTACAGGCCGTGCAACAGGCGGCGCTGGACGGGTTCTCATTTGGTGCGCCGACCGAGCGTGAAATTGAGCTGGCCGAAGAAATCATCAAACTTGTGCCCAGTATGGAGATGGTGCGCCTGGTGAGCTCGGGCACCGAGGCCGCCATGAGTGCCATCCGCCTGGCGCGGGGTGCGACCGGGCGCAGTAAGCTGATCAAATTTGAAGGCTGCTACCACGGCCATGCCGATGCCCTGCTGGTCAAAGCCGGCTCAGGCCTGGCGACCTTCGGCAACCCCACCAGCGCGGGCGTGCCGCCAGAGGTTGTGCAGCACACGCTGGTGGTGGAGTACAACAATATTGAACAGCTGGAAGAGGCCTTCAAACTGCACGGCCCCGAGCTGGCGTGCCTGATGATTGAGCCGATCGCGGGCAACATGAACTTTGTGCGGGCCAGTGTGCCGTTTATGAAGCGCTGCCGCGAGCTGTGCTCCGACCATGGTGCGCTCTTGGTGTTTGATGAGGTGATGACCGGCTGCCGCGTCGCCTTGGGCAGTGCGCAAAGTGTTTACGCCAAGTCCATTCCCGGTTTTGAGCCCGATTTGACGGTGATGGGCAAGGTGATCGGCGGGGGTATGCCGCTGGCCGCATTTGGTGCCAAGCGCAAGGTGATGGAGCAACTGGCACCCTTGGGGCCGGTCTACCAGGCGGGCACCCTGTCAGGAAACCCGGTCGCCACCGCGTGCGGTCTGGCCACCCTGCGTGAGATTCAAAAACCGGGATTTTTTGAAGATCTCGCGCGCAAAACGCAAGGCTTGGTCAGTGGCCTGCAAGGGGCGGCAGACCGCGCTGGTGTGCCATTTTGCGGAGACTCCGAAGGCGGCATGTTTGGGTTTTTTCTGATGGATCAGCTACCGCAGAACTACATGAAGGTGATGACCACCGACGGCGGACGCTTCAATCGTCTGTTCCATGGCCTACTGGAGCGCGGTGTCTATATTGCGCCCGCTTTGTACGAAGCAGGCTTTGTCAGCGCTGCGCACTCTGATGCAGACGTTGCGGCGACGGTTCGGGCGGCCGAAGAGGTGTTCAGGCTTCTATAAAACGGTAAACCGGGCATAATCGCGGGCCTCCAAAGGCCTTCCAAACCGACCTGAATGTCCAATCCGTCCACCGACCACTATGCAGCCTTGGGAATTCGCCCGAGCGCAACGCTTGCCGATATCAAGAAGGCGTTTCGCCAGCAGGCGTCGCTGCACCATCCTGACAAAAATACGTCGCCTGACGCGCCAGCCCGGTTTCGGGCCGTGCAGGTGGCTTATGAAGTGCTATCGGACGATGCCAAGCGGCAAGCCTATGACGACAACCGTCGGCGAAATCTGCTGGACAGCCCCATCGACACAGCGCGTGAGATTTGGCGCGCCTACTTTGACCGTTTGGTTTCAACCGCTTGATTCGATGGCTTTTGCCGCAACCTCTAACTATATGAGCATCTCCCCATTTTTCCAACAATTGCGCTCTGCCTACCAGGCCGAAATCAATGACATGGCGTTTGATTCCGAGGGGAAGGACGTTTTGGAGCGGCGGTTGAAGGAGCGGCGCAAAGAACTGGGCTTCCTCTTGCAGATGATGCAACTCAGCCCTGAAATGGTGGCTATTGTGTTTCACCAGGGTTTTGAGTTCAAACAACCGACGGTGCTGGACGGGCTGCTGACGCTCGAATCCGACCAGTTGCCCGCCTGGGCCAGCTTGAAACAGGCCATTCATCTGCCTAAATGGTCGCAGGATTTGAGCCAAATCGTGTTGAAAGAGCCGGCGGGCGACTGGTTTTTGACTGTGGCTGCTGCGCTGGAGTACATGTACAACAAGCCGGATAGCCGCTTGCAGGCGGCGGATGAAGATCAAGATGATGAGGACTCCGACAACGCCGACAACGTGGCATCGGGAGATGTAGAGCGCAACGGCCTTGACTCCGACGATGCGCAGGATGCCAAAGTCCGTGAAGAAGCGGGTGCGGATTGGTTGGCCGAGCAGGGTTTTGATCGCAAGGAGTAACCCGCCTTCACGTAGAACTATGAACAATCAACTCGCACTCATCGCAAAAACCCAAAGCCTGATCGCCGCTGGCGATATCGTCGGGGCCGAATCGGCCCTGGTGGAACTGGCTGATGCCGAGGGCGACCGTGCCCTGATGGTAGTGCTGGAGCAGTTGCCGCCCAAAGATATTTTGGCTGTGATGCGCGAGTACGACAATTCCAAAGAGTCGGTGGTCAACTTGCTGGTGTCGCCCCAGCAGTTTGCTCGGGCTGTGGTGATTGAGAAGCAGTACAAAGACCTCACCCGCACGCACCTGCGCGGCATGGTGAACTCCATCATTTTTCGCGATGGCGCTGAGCCGCGCGAGTTTTTGGAGGCCATTGGCGACCTGGAGGGCGGCAGCGAAGCGCTGGCGGATTACTTTTCAGAAAAATGGAGTCGCATCGAAGCCTTTGCCCGCACCGGTACGTTTGAGACTGCTGAGGACGATGGCGAGATTCTCAGCGAGACCGCTTTGCTCAACAGCGCGTATGTGAAGCCGCGCATCGAGCAGGATGAATGTGCCGATCAAGACTGGATGCAGCTTGCGTGGATATTGCGCTACGAGTGCCCGGACCTGTTTATGGAGACCCTGTTGGTGCTGCGTGCCAAAGCCCGTGCGCATGACCTGAGCTTGGATGAGGAAGGTGACGCCTTCGGCGAAAGTTTAGGCAAGGATGGCGAGGTCGATGACGGCAAGTTTGAAACCAGCGACACCGACCGGGGCAAAGCGACCCCCGCCAAGCTTGAGTCTGACGACGAATCCGCCATCTGAATGGCAACAGTAACAGAATTGGGTGATTCTGGTGCGCCTGCGGCGGTCGCGGTTTTCGATGCGCGGCCCTTCTTCGAGAAAGCGCTCCAATTCGGCATTCAAAAAAAGATTCTGGATACTACCCGGCTCGACCAGATTGCCGCTGACGCACCCAAAGGAATTGTCCAAATTGCCCGCTACTTTGGCAGCGAGTTCCTGCGCCCAGAGTTGGAGCGGGCTCGGGAGCGCATGGTGAACCTGGTGAGCCTGTACCTGGAAAGCAGCTGCCAGGGCAGCTTGAAGCGGGCGGCAGAATCGCTGCGCGACCACTCCTTTTTGTCGCGCTCCAAAGGCGGCTCTGACATGCTCAAGGAGCTCATCACCATGCCTTCCAACAGCCACTTCGGCATGAACGAGAACGCAGGGTTCACCGACGAGCACATCCCGCTTCTGGCGAAGTGGTCGCTCAAAAGCCTGGCCGACTACCAGGTGGAATTGACCCAGCGCAGTCAGGCGGAAGCCGTGCTGGAAGCCGCTGTGTGGCTGGCGGATGAGCTGGGGCTGGATGAATCCGAACTGCAAGAGGCCGGTTGCGACGGCGAGGCGGTGATCCGCACATCGCTTTTGGCCTTGAGTGCCAAGAGCTTGAAGATCAGCAAAATGCCCGACTGGCCTACGTTCGAAAAACTCATTGTGGCGCTGCGCAAAAAGCCTTTTGAGGTGAAGACGCATGCGCAACTACCCGAGGCGCTGCAAACGGTGGTTGAGAACGTGCGGCAATCGATCTTGGCCGATTGGCCCAAGTTGATCGATGCCGCGCTGCCCGCGAGGAAGCTGTTTCAGCAAACACCAGCTTTTGTGGGCCGCTATTTTTGGGTGGAAGATTCGCTAGCCGAGATTGATCAGTTTGACCGCAGCGTGTCAGAGGCGTGGCACAAAGCAACGGGCGGGCATGAGGACGAGGGCTCCCTGTTCACCCTGTTTTTGACCCTTGCTGCGGGCGGCCCGGCGAAGACGTTGCTGACTGAAGCGGCCGCCAGCACGTTGATCCGCAAAATTCGCAAAAATAAGACTTTCAAGCCCGAAATTGCCAGCGAGTTCATCCGCGATCATGCCCCCGCAGAGCACCAAGCCGACTATGCCCAGCTGTGGCAAAGCTTTCTGGACGACGGCCTGGCCACTTTGCAAAGTGATTTTGACTACCAGCTCAATGATGCCTTGGCGCTGCTACGCAACGAGTGCAATCTGAAATAGCGCATCAAATCGCGTGGCGGGGCCTGGCGCTTAAGCACTATGCTACATTCGACTTCATGAGTTTTCCGGTTTTTTACTTTAGCTACTTTTGGTTCTCAAGCGCGTCAGGCGGTAGAGAGTATTGAGTGCGGCCCGTAACAGCCCCCTAAAGCTCCCAGAAACCGCCGAAGTCCTCGGCGGTTTTTTTTTGCCAGATTTGTTTTCTATGTTGTTTTTATTTGATCCGTCGATTTTTCACCAATTCCAAGGAACCACACCATGACCTCAACCGCCCCATCAGCCTCTGCCGCCACGCCACCCAACGATGCTTGGCAGAGTTATCAGCAAGACCGCCGCCGCCCGCGCTCAAACAATGACCGCACCAGCCGAACTGATGACGAACGCATCAAGGACATCACTGTGTTACCTCCACCTGAACATTTAATCCGCTTTTTCCCGATTCGAGGGACAGGCATTGAGACGCTGATCACGCAGACCCGCCACAACATCCAGGACATCATGGCTGGCACCGATGACCGCGTGATGGTGGTGATGGGCCCGTGCTCGATTCACGACCCTGCAGCCGCGCTTGAATACGCCCGCCAGCTCAAAGTTCAGCGCGATAAATACGCTGATTCGCTGGAAATTGTGATGCGCGTCTATTTTGAGAAACCCCGCACCACCGTGGGCTGGAAGGGCCTGATCAACGACCCGTACCTGGACGAAACCTTTCGCATCGACGAGGGTCTGCGCATCGCCCGCCAACTGCTGATCGAGATCAACCGCATGGGCCTGCCCGCCGGCAGCGAGTTTCTGGATGTGATTTCACCGCAGTACCTGGGCGACTTGATTGCGTGGGGTGCGATTGGCGCGCGTACGACCGAAAGCCAGGTGCACCGCGAGCTGGCCTCGGGCCTGTCGGCACCGATTGGCTTCAAGAATGGCACAGACGGCAATATCAAGATCGCGACCGACGCGATTCAGGCGGCGGCGGGCGGGCATCACTTTTTGTCAGTCCACAAAAACGGCCAGGTGGCGATTGTGCAAACCAATGGCAACAGAGACTGCCACGTAATCTTGCGCGGCGGCAAGGCCCCCAATTACGATGCGGCGAGTGTCGCCGCGGCGTGTGCCGAGCTTGAAAAAGCCAAACTGCCGCCCACGCTGATGGTCGATTGCAGCCACGCCAACAGCAGCAAGCAGCATGAAAAGCAGCTTGAAGTGGCGCGCGACATAGCAGGCCAAATTCAAGGCGGCTCCAAGCGCGTGTTTGGCGTGATGGTGGAGAGTCACCTGAACCCCGGCGCTCAAAAATTCACCCCAGGGCAGGACGATGCCACCAAGCTCGCTTACGGACAAAGCATTACCGATGCGTGCCTAGGTTGGGGCGATTCTCTCAAGGTGTTGGATGTGCTGTCTGAGGCGGTCAAGGCGCGACGCTCAGCCAAGGCCTAGCGCGGTATCTCGGCGAGTTTTGGTGCTTTAGCCTCTAATATACCCATTATGGGTATATTAGAGGCTAAAAACGACCCAAATAACAGAGTTATTGATGAAAAACGCCGCTAGCCCACAGTTTTTATACTTAATAAGCTATGAATTATGCAGTGTCCTGAGCGTGTGCTGCCAGCGCTTGCAGCAGCTTGGCATGAATCCCACCGAAGCCGCCATTGCTCATGCAGACGATTTGGTCGCCCGGTTTGACGTGGTGCATCACTTGTCGGATTACCTCGTCAATTGAGCGCCCCACCTGCGCGCGGCTGCCCATGGGCGCGAGCGCTTCTGTTGCATCCCAGCCCAGACTTGCGCTGTGGCAAAAAGCCAGATCGGCCTGCTCCAGGCTCCAGGGCAGTTGGGCCTTCATGGCACCGAGCTTCATCGTGTTGGAGCGCGGCTCAAACACCGCCAAAATCCGCGCGCTGGTGCCAATTTTTCGGCGCAGGCCGTCCACCGTGGTGCGCATCGCCGTGGGGTGATGGGCAAAGTCGTCATAAACCGTGACTACAGGGCCATCAGGCGCGCCGCTCAAGGCAACGTGGCCGCGCACTTCCATGCGCCGTTTCACATTCTCAAACCGGCCAAGCGCATGGGCTGCGGCATCAATCGATACGCCCAAATGATCTGCAGCTGCAATCGCCGCCAACGCATTGAGCTGGTTATGCACGCCAGTGAGCGTCCACTCCACGCGCCCAGTTGGCTTGCCTTGGTAGAGCACGTCAAACTGATCGGGCGCCCCCTGCGCCGTGAAGTCACTGACCGCTGCGCCAAATGACCTGAGTTCGCTCCACAGGCCTGCGTTAACCACGCGGGCGAGGCTTTCTTCCAGACCATTGATGATGACGCGGCCCGCGGCGGGGACGGTGCGAATCAGATGGTGAAACTGGCGCTCAATCGCCGCAAGGTCGTCAAAAATATCCGCGTGGTCGAACTCCAGGTTGTTCAGCACCGCTGTGCGAGGGCGGTAGTGAACGAATTTACTGCGCTTGTCGAAGAACGCGGTGTCGTACTCGTCCGCCTCGATGACAAATGGATTCCCCGAGCCCAATCGCGCGGATACCCCAAAATTCAGCGGAACACCGCCCACCAGAAAGCCTGGGTTCAACCCGGCATCTTCCAATATCCACGCTAGCATCGCCGTCGTCGTCGTTTTGCCATGGGTTCCAGCCATCGCCAGCACGTGGCGGCCATACAGCACGTTTTCAGCCAACCACTGC
>JANOTO010000224.1:0-6495 GCA_031416395.1 Rhodoferax sp.
TTAAAAAACATGACCGTGGTGGTGGGCCACCCCAGCGGCGGTTTTGAGGCGGATGCCCGCAAGACGCGCTCCGTCGCCGTCTCAGGCCGCTACAACGCCGCCAGCGTGATTTGCGAAGGCAAAACGCTGGCCACCTACGCCAAGCGCGAACTGCCCAACTACCAGGTGTTTGACGAGCGGCGTTACTTTCAGCCGGGCACGGGCGTTTGCGTTTTTGTGGCGGGCGAGGGTTCTGATCGGGTCAGGATCGGTTTTTTGATCTGTGAAGACGCCTGGTTTGAAGAGCCCGCGCGCCTCGCTAAAGAAGCGGGCGCCGAAATGATCGCCGTCGTCAACGCGTCGCCCTTTCACGTCGGCAAGGGCGATGAGCGCGAACAGATGATGCGCATCCGCGTGCAGGCGTGCGGCCTGCCGCTGGTCTACGCGCATCTGGTCGGCGGGCAGGACGAAGTGGTGTTTGAAGGCCACTCGTTTGCGCTGAATGCGGATGGCGAAGTCGCCGGGCGAGCCCCGAGTTTTGTGGAAGATGCGTTTGAAGTGATTGCTGAGCGTGCAGCATCAGCTATTCAATTAAAAGCAACGATTGCGCCTGTGCGAACACCCGAGGTGGATTTGTGGGACGCGCTGGTGCTGGGCGTGCGCGACTACATCGGCAAAAACGGCTTCCCTGGTGTGTTATTGGGCCTTTCGGGCGGCATTGACTCCGCGCTGGTGCTGGCCGTCGCCGTCGATGCTTTGGGCAAAGACAAAGTTCGCACGGTGATGATGCCCTCGCCCTACACCGCCGACATCAGTTGGATCGACGCGCGCGAGATGGCCCAGCGCATGGGCGTGCGCTATGACGAAATCTCCATCGTGCCGGAGTTTGAGGCGTTTAAAAAATCGCTGGCCGGTGAGTTCAAAGGTCTGCCGGAAGACACGGCAGAAGAGAACATCCAGGCGCGTATTCGCGGCACGCTGTTAATGGCGCTGTCGAATAAATTCGGCACGATTGTGTTGACGACAGGCAATAAGTCCGAGATGGCGACGGGCTACTGCACGCTGTATGGCGACATGGCGGGTGGCTTTGCGGTGATCAAGGATCTGGTTAAGACGACCGTGTTTGAGCTGGCGCGCTGGCGCAATCTGCATGATCCGTACCAAACTTGCGCCGCGCCGATCCCCGAGCGCATCATCACCCGGCCCCCCAGCGCCGAGCTACGCGCCGATCAAAAAGACCAGGACAGCCTGCCGCCCTATGACGTGCTGGACGCGATTCTGGAGCGCTACATGGAGAACGATCAGAGTATTGAAAGCATCATCGCCGCAGGGTTCGAGCGCGCGGATGTTGAGAAAGTGACGCGCCTGATCAAGATCAACGAATACAAGCGCCGCCAGGCTCCGGTGGGCATCAGAGTGACGCACCGAAGCTTCGGCAAGGATTGGCGTTATCCTATTACGTCAAAGTTCCGTCAATAAATTCGCAAAGACTTGGAGACCCCATGAAGCAAATCACCGCCGTTCTCAAACCGTTCAAGCTCGAAGAAGTCCGCGAGGCCCTGGCCGAATGCGGCGTGACGGGCCTGACCGTGACCGAAGTCAAAGGCTTTGGCCGCCAAAAAGGCCATACCGAGCTTTATCGCGGGGCCGAGTATGTGGTGGATTTTTTACCCAAGGTGAAGGTCGAAGTGGTGGTGAAGTCAGACGATGTGGACCGCTGCGTCGATGCCATCGTCAAAGCCGCGCGCACCGGAAAAATCGGCGACGGCAAGATTTTTGTGACCAGCGTCGAGCGGGTGGTGCGCATCCGTACCGGGGAGCAGGACGAGGCGGCGGTTTAGGCGGTTTAGATTCGACTCATCGGCTCGGATGAAACCAGCCGCGTGCCCGCCAAGGCATCGTGCCAAAACTGCCGTTGTGGGTGAAACATACTCAAGATAGCCCACACCAACACCCAGCCGATTGCGATGACCGCGACTTCGGGGCCGGGCAGGCTGAAGGTTGCCGCTGCACCTAACGGGGGCAGCAACCAGACCCAACTTAGTGCGTAGCGCACCATCGCGCGGGTTTGGGAGATCGCGTTGCCTTGCGTGTCTACGATGCGGATGTTCCACGTTTTCATCGCCAGCGTTTGCCCTTTGGCCCAAAACCAGACGAAATAGATGCCGAAGATGATGAATAAGAAGGCTTGCAGCGCGTGGCGGTTGTCCAGCGCGTGGCGGGTTTGGCTCAAGGTGCTGAACAAGTAGCCGGCCAGGAAAACCACGCCAAACATCAGCATGCCCTCATACAGCCAGCAGGCCATGCGCCGCCAGAGGCCAGGCGCCTTCAACATGTCTGCCGCCAGAGGCCAGGCGCTACCCGTGGCAACTCAAGAGAGTTCAATTTTTATGAATGACCGAACCGGGCGCACCCGGCACGTCATGCGTGTCGACTGCTTTGGGTTGCAGCGTATGGCCATCAACGGCTGACAGTCTATTGGCCTGCTCGTTGGGTTTGGGGCTCAGCCGGGTGGAGGGCACGGTGGCCAGCTTTTCAGGCGCGGGCGGTTTGATGGCCATGGCGGCACCAGCGGGCTTGGGGGTTTTGGCGGCGAGCTTCTGCTTGTCTTCGGGGCTGAGTGCCTGATAAGCCTCCCAAGTGGCTGTTTTTTCAGCTTTTTCTTTGGGACCCAGCTTGTTGGACTCGGCAAAGTTCAGCCGGGCCTGGGTGCGCTGCTGCTGGCTCAACGACGACCATTCCGCCATGCGGCTGTGCATTTTTTGCTGCTCAGCGGGGGGCAGCGTGGCGTAGTTGTTGGACAGGGCGATCCATTTGCGTTTTTGCGCTTCCTCTATGGTGGACCAATTGGCCCCCAAGGGCTTGAGGGACGCTTGCTGTGCTGGGGTGAGGTCTCTCCAGAGCGGCTTGGTTTCCACCATCGCACCGGTGATGGGTGTGGCGGTCTTGGCAATGGTCGGTGGTTTGACGGCGCCCTGTACAGGAGTTTGTACGGGAGGTTTTGCAGGAGGTTGTGCGCCAATGGGCGCTGTTGTTTGTGCTTGAGCAACCAGGCCGCCCGTCAACGCCAACGTTCCCAGCGTGAGGACGGTGATCAGGGCCAGAGTCTGCTTAAGCCTCGCAACGCCCCGCAAAATCAATGTCAGCAATATCATGTCAGCATCACCCTATCAGCGAACGGTTGTGATTTATTGCTGCATGTCCCGTTTTGCTTTGAGGAACTGCACGAAGCCTGGGTCGGTGTAGGCGGCAGGCGGGAGGTCGTCAATCAGCAGGGCTGCGTCAATTTCAGCGAGTTCGTTGGCACGACGCTCGTTCTGGATGAAATGGATGCTGACCAAGCCCACCAGCAGCGCAATCAGTGGCAAGGCCGAGGCGATGCGATCCCACAAACTGAAATCATCATCGCCACCACCGCCACCATAGGTGAGTGTTGCGCTGGAACCATTGGCGACCACAACCGAGGCGGCACGCGGGGCCGCCACCAATTTACGCCTGGACACGGCTTGAGCGCGGGCTACGCGCAGGCGCTCAGAGATGTCGTTGGGCAGCGCGTCTGAAGCGTTTGACAACCGGGCCGCGACGGACATACCGAAGCGATCATGGGCTAATGCGATTTGGTAGTCCTGGCGGAGTTCTTGTCGGAGTTGATTCTGTGTATTCATGGTCTTATTCCCTTGGCTCTCAATGCTTTGCTGAGGGCTTGAACTGCCCTCGAACAGTGTGTTTTCACACTGCCTTCGCTGCAGCCCATGGCCGCAGCGGTTTCCGCCACGTCCAGTTCCTCCCAGTAACGCATGAGAAAGGCTTCTCGTTGACGCGCTGGCAGTTCTTGCACCTCAATTTCAATCTGATGCAATATCTGCGCCCGCGATGTCGAGGTTTCTGCGCTTTCCGTTTGCTCTGAGCTGTCCTGCAGGTTTAAAGTTTCCAACAAATCGAAATCCCCGTCATCGCCTGCGGATTCAAAGTCGCTCATGTTGGAGAAAAGGGCGCCGCGCGTCTTTTGGCGGCGAAACCAGTCCAGCGTGCAGTTCGACAGGATGCGCTGGAACAGCATCGGCAGCTCTGCCGGGGGCTTGTCGCCATAGTGCTCGGCCAGTTTCATCATGCTGTCTTGCACGATGTCCAGCGCCGATTCCTCGTTGCGCACGTGGTAAATCGAACGTTTGAAGGCGCGCCTTTCAACGCTTTTCAAAAAATCGGAGAGTTCGAGTTCGGTTGCCAAGTGAGAGTTGCCAGTGCGGCGCGTTAGGGGTGTCTCGTTATGTCGCGCCGGGGGACCCCAGGGGATTCCAGGGCGCGGTTTTCAAGGAATTATGGCACTTGATTTGTAGGGAATTAGGCGAGGCACGCCGTCGTCATACGATTTTGGTCCGGTCAGTGCGATAATGCACGTTGCACTTCAAAAGGCAAACGGGTCAAGATCCGGCGCAGAACTAATTGCGTCCATGGTTTTGGCCCAAAGTTTCAACACAGCCCCACAAGGGTTTGGGAAGAAGCACCCAAGGTTTTTCGTCAGAGAAATTCACAAAGGTTCATCATGGAAATATCAAAAGCTGAAATCGCTTCTGCTGCGGCTGCGGCAAAAAACCAAACACTTGGCGTGCCCGAACTTCGTGGGGCCGAGATATTGATCAAGGCCCTTCAGGCCGAGAACGTCAAGTACGTCTGGGGTTACCCCGGCGGTGCCGTGTTGCACATTTACGACGCGTTCTACAAACAAGACACCATCCAGCATGTGCTGGTACGCCACGAGCAGGCCGCTGTACACGCGGCCGACGGCTATGCACGCGCCACGGGTGATGTCGGCGTGGCCCTCGTCACCTCCGGCCCCGGCGTGACGAATGCCATCACCGGCATCGCCACTGCGTACATGGACAGCATTCCCATGGTGATCATCACTGGCCAGGTGCCGACCCACGCGATTGGCCTGGATGCGTTTCAGGAATGCGACACGGTCGGCATCACCCGCCCCATCGTGAAGCACAACTTTTTGGTCAAAGACGTGAAAGACATGGCCGAGGTCATGAAAAAAGCCTTTCACATTGCCCGCAGTGGCCGCCCTGGCCCGGTCGTGGTGGATATTCCGAAAGACGTGTCGTTCAAGAAAACCCCGTACCACGGCTACCCCTCCACGGTGGAGATGCGCTCGTACAACCCGGTCAAAAAAGGCCACGGTGGGCAAATCCGCAAGGCGCTGCAACTGCTGCTGGCGGCCAAGCGGCCCTATATTTATACCGGCGGTGGCGTGCTGCTGAGCAATGCCAGCAACGAATTGCGCACGCTGGTGAATATGCTGGGCTACCCGTGCACCAACACGCTGATGGGCCTGGGCGCGTACCCGGCCAGCGACCCCAAGTTTTTGGGCATGCTGGGTATGCACGGCACGGTCGAGGCCAACAACACCATGCAAAACTGCGACGTTTTGCTGGCGATTGGCGCCCGCTTTGATGACCGCGTGATCGGCAACCCCAAGCACTTTGCGCAGAACGAGCGCAAGATCATCCACATCGACATTGACCCCAGCAGCATCTCCAAGCGCGTGAAGGTGGACATCCCCATCGTCGGCGACGTGAAAGACGTGCTGCTCGAGATGATTGCGATGATCAAGGAAAGCACGGTCAAACCCGACCCGAATGCGCTTGCCGCCTGGTGGGACACCATCAACGGCTGGCGCAAGGGCGATTGCCTCAAATACAGCATGGGCAAGGGCGACGTGATCAAGCCGCAGTACGTGGTGGAGACGCTGTGGAACATGACCAAAGACGTTGAGGCTTACATCACCTCCGACGTCGGCCAGCACCAAATGTGGGCGGCGCAGTATTACAAGTTTGACGAGCCACGCCGCTGGATCAACTCCGGTGGTTTGGGCACGATGGGCGTGGGCATTCCCTACGCCATGGGCATCAAGCTGGCCAAGCCCGAGGCCGAGGTGTTTTGCGTGACGGGCGAGGGCTCGGTGCAGATGTGCATCCAGGAGCTTTCAACCTGCCTGCAATACAACACGCCGATCAAAATCGTCGCGCTGAACAACCGCTACCTGGGCATGGTTCGCCAGTGGCAAGAGATTGACTACGAAGGCCGCTATAGCCACAGCTACATGGATGCGCTGCCCAATTTTGTGAAGCTGGCCGAGGCCTATGGCCACGTTGGCATGTTGATCGAGAAGCCGGGTGATGTCGAAGGCGCTTTGCGCGAAGCGCGCAAGCTCAAGGATCGCACTGTGTTCATGGATTTCCGCACCGACCCGACCGAGAACGTCTACCCGATGGTGAAGGCGGGGATGGGCATCACGGAAATGCTGCTGGGCAGCGAGGATCTGTAAAAATGACTAAAAATTAACCTACGAGTTAATTTTTAACTAACTTTACGGAAGAATAGCTAAATTATCAATAAAATAGACCTCTAGCTCTCGTATGTATTTCATAGATAGCTACTATTTTAATAGTAAACTGATTTTTCAACTCAACTTTTGATGAATCTATTGCTTGCCAAGCCTGCCGGTTACCGCCG
>JANOTO010000225.1:0-16871 GCA_031416395.1 Rhodoferax sp.
GCGCCGACCATAAAGGCCAGTGCCGCCAGCACGCGCCATTTGTAGATCCACAGGTAGGGGAACAGGCGGGAGAGCGTGGCCCAGTCGGAGCGCGGTTTGACTGCGGCGGCTGTTGTCGTACTGGTCGCCGTGGTGGCCGGGGGAATGGCTGGATGTGCGCTTGAGTGTGGGCTGGTCATGAAATTAGCGGCATCACCACACAGGCGCGTGGCAAAATTCTGGGCTGTCAGTTAACTCACCATTGTGCCTATGTCTACAAATTCAAGCGCTGAAGGCATTCAATTGCCGACCGACAAGGAGCTGGTGCTCAAAGTCATCCCCATGCCGGGCGATTGCAACGCCAATGGCGATATTTTTGGCGGCTGGGTGATGGCGCAGGTCGACTTGGCGGGTTCCGTCATCCCCGCGCGCTACACCATGGGCCGTATGGCGACGGTGGCGGTGAATGAGTTCGTCTTCAAGCAGCCGGTGCGCGTCGGCGATTTGCTGTCGTTCTTCAGCAGCGTTGAGAAAGTAGGCCGCACCTCGATCACCATCAAGGTTGAGGTCTACGCCGAGCGGATTCGCGCGCAGCGCAAGTATGTGAAGGTGACCGAGGCTTCACTCACCTACGTCGCCATCGACGACAAAGGCCAGCCGCGTGAGTTGCCGAATCCTGGGGGATCGCATCTGCTGGCGTACTGAACGGGAGTCAGCCACGCCAGTCTGAGCAGATGATCATGATTTGGGTCTTGCGTCGATATTGCGCGCAGTTCCTAACAGTGTGGCGCACAGCGTCTCTGTGCCGTTGTCCACAGCAAACACGTCCGCCGCGCACACCGTCAACAGGCGCGATGCGCTGACCACGCGGCCCCGCGCGACCAAGTGGCTGCCCAATGCGGGTGCCACGATTTTTAGTGTTGCGTCGATGGTGGCGTTGATGAACCCTGGTGGCAACAGCGTGCTCGCAGCAGCAACCGCCGCGAAGTCAGCGGCAGCGAACACAGGCGTGGCTTGCAGTTGCCCGGGACGAAAGCAAAACGCCTCTTGCACCGGTACTGCAAGTTCAACAAGGCCGGGCTCTATTCGGCGAAACTCCATTCTCAGCGTTTGCGCCATCGGCATGGCCATCACGGCGGCTTGCAAAGCTCGAAACTCGGGGTTGATCATGACGTTGACACCTTGGTTTTGGATTGCGGTTTGACTTTGGGCCAAGCAGGCGCAGCCTTGGTGACTTCTGCGCGGTTGGCAACTTCGCGTTTTCGCTTCTTCAGCCACGCGATGTGGGAGACCAGCTTGGCACGCACCGCACGCTGAGCTGCGATTTCCGTGTCCACCTCGGCAATGCGGGTTTGCATTCGCTCGACCATCTGATCGAAGGTGAGCTTGCCTGCGCGATAGCTGGGTAGCGTTTCGCCCACGTCTTTGAGCGAAAAGCCCAGGTCGCGGCTCATCGAAATGAAGATCACTTCGCGCACGGTGCGATCGGTAAATTCGCGGTAGCCACTGGCGTTGCGCTGCGCGATGATCAGCCCCTTGGCCTCGTAGCGGCGCAGCCGATGGACCGACACCTTGGTTCGCTCTGCCAGTTCAGACACTTTCATGAAAACGAGCATAGCAAGCCTCGCACTGCGCGAGGCTTGGGCTCGGTACGCGTGGGTTGCCGATTTGGAAATCTATACGGGTATGCTATATTTAAAATAGCAACGTTTCCATAAAAATAGAAAGCTAGAAGCCTATTTCTTTACGAATTTCGAGTTTTTAACCACTTCCAGAGAAGTTATTAACTCACAGGTTAATTTTTTAGAAGGTACGCTAAAAAACGCCACCGCGCCCCTCGCCCGATGCAAAGCGGCCCGCGCCTTCAATGCCATCACCCAAGCACTGCTTGCCGCGCTCCCACTCCTGGTGCAGTGCGTGGGGTAAATCCATATCCCATTGTGTGTACGCGCTCATGCGATCAGCCAGCATGGTTTGCTGCGGGAAGCGGCACAACTGCTGTGCCAATTCAAGCGCCGCTTGAAGCACCTGGCCTGTTGGCACAACGCGGTTGCACAAGCCGATCTGCAAGGCCTCAGTCGCGCCGACTTTGCGTCCCGTCAAAATCAAATCCATGGCGTGGCCCATGCCGATCAGGCGCGGCAGGCGCACGGTGCCGCCATCAATCAGCGGCACGCCAAAGCGACGGCAGAATACGCCGAAGTAGGCGTCTTGCTCCATCACGCGCATGTCGCACCACAGCGCCAGCTCCATTCCGCCGGCCACCGCCGCACCACTGACGGCGGCAATTACCGGTTTGGACAACAGCAGACGCGATGGCCCCATCGGCCCGAGGGCGCGCGTGTCTTGCGGCGTGAAGGCTAAATTAGAAAACACGCCAGGCTCTGCAGGCGATGCGTCAGCTTGCAGCTTGGCACCCGCCTTCAAATCCCAGCCTGCGCAAAAGTGCCCGTTTGCGCCGTGAAACACTGCCACGCGCGCGCTGTCATCCGCGTCAAACGCGAGAAAGGCCTCGTAAAGAAGCTGCGCGGTCGGGGCATCAACGGCATTGCGAACGTCAGGGCGGTTCAGCGTCACTTGCATCACTGCACCATGTTGGTCGATTTCAACAGCACAAGTCATGTGAGCTATTAAACCGAGTCGCGTTCGCAGCACCACTGGGAACAACCCTATCAACAACTTGCGACCTTCACGCTATAAACAACGCAGTCATCAAATCACAGGAGTTAGTTTTTGCAGGTTCTACAGCTCATCATCAGCGGCATCGCACAGGGCTGTATCTATGGCTTGATCGCACTGGGCTTTGTGCTGATCTACAAAGCCACCGAGACCGTCAGCTTTGCGCAGGGCGAGCTGATGATGCTCGGTGCGTTTGGCGGGCTGGCGGGTTTGACCATGCTGGGTTTTCCGTTTTGGCTGTCCGTCTTGTCATCCATCGCAGCAATGGCACTCTTGGGCGTGCTGCTGGAGCGGGTGGTGATTCGCCCGATCTTGGGCCAGCCCGCATTCTCCATCGTGATGTTGACGATTGGTATTGGCTACGTGGCGCGCGGGTTGATCACGATGATCCCCGCCATCGGCACCGAAACCCACACCTTGCCAGTGCCCTACAAAGACCAAATCTGGAAAGTGGGCGGCCTGGTTCTCAACGTTGAGCAGATGGCGGTGATTGGCGTCACCGCTGTGCTTTGCGCGCTGCTTTACGCGCTGTTTCGTTACAGCAAATTGGGCATTGCGATGCAAGCTGCGTCACAAAACCAACTGGCCGCTTACTACATGGGCATTCCCGTCAAACGCCTCAATGGCATTGCCTGGGGCTTGGCCGCTGCGGTCGCCGCGATTGCGGGGCTGCTGCTGGCGCCCATCACCTTTGTACATGCCAATATGGGCTTCATCGGTTTGAAGGCCTTCCCAGCCGCTGTGGTGGGCGGCTTTGGAAGCTTGCCCGGTGCCATCGTCGGCGGGTTGATCATTGGCATTGTCGAGTCGCTCTCGGGCTTTTACTTGCCTGATGGTTTCAAGGACACGGCGGCATACATCATGGTGTTGATTATGTTGATGGTGAAGCCCAACGGCTTATTCGGTGAGAACTTGAGGAAAAAAGTTTAATGCGCTTTATCTTCAAGACCGACTACGGGCAAGACGTCAAACTCGCCAAACACGGCGGTCACGTGTTTTGGTACGGCCTGCTGATGTTGGTGCTGCTGGTGGCCCCGTGGGCCTTTACTGAGTATTGGCTGGCGCAGCTCACGTTTGTGATGATCTACTCCATCGCCGGCTTGGGTCTGATGCTGCTGGCGGGTTTCACGGGTTTGTTCTCGCTTGGGCACGCGGCGTTTTTGGGTGTGGGGGCGTACACGCAGGCGGTGCTTACGGGTGCGGGCGTGCCGTTTCCGCTGGCGTTGATCGGCGCTGCGGCACTCTCGGCAGCAGTGGGCTATGTGGTGGGCCTGCCCGCGCTTCGCGTCAAGGGCATTTACCTGGGGATGGCAACTCTGTCTTTTGGCTTCATTGTGGAAGAGGTGCTGGCGCGCTGGGAGAGCGTCACAGGCGGCAATGCGGGCAAGCACGTCAAACCACCCGAGATGTTGGGCTGGACGTTGAACTCAGGCACCGAGTTTTATTTCTTGTGCCTGGTGCTCACGGTAATCGGCACGCTGTTTATCCTGAACCTGCTGCGCTCGCCCACCGGGCGGGCATTTGTGGCGATTCGCGATTCTGAAGTGTCCGCACAAAGCATGGGCATCAATCTGGCGCATTACAAGACGCTGTCGTTCGCTATCTCGGCAGCGTTTGCTGGCGTTGCGGGAGCGCTGTACGCGCACAAGCTGCAATTCATTTCGCCGGAGCAGTTCAGCATTTTGCAGTCGATTGACCTGCTTTTGATGATTGTGATTGGTGGTGTCGGCTCGGTGCATGGCGCGTTCCTTGGTGCGATTTTTCTCATCACCATGCCGCAGGTAATTGCACTGGCAAAAGATTACTTGCCTGCCGTGATTGGGCAGGCACCCGGTTTGCAAGGGCTCGTTTACGGCTTGGTACTCGTGGCGTTTGTGTTGTTTGAACCGATGGGCTTGTATGGCCGATGGTTGAAGGTGCGAACTTACTTGCAGCTATTTCCGTTCTATCGCAAGGGTATGTTCAAGCGGCAAAAATCGTTCCAGAAATCGGACAGGCTGAGATGACCGAAATTCTCCTCTCCGCCAAAAACTTGAGCGTGCGCTTCGGTGGCGTGCTGGCCGTCAACAACGTGAGTTTTGATGTCAAGCAGGGCGAGGTGTTCACGCTGATTGGCCCCAACGGCGCGGGCAAGACGACGGTGTTCAACCTGATCAGCCGCATCTATACGCCGACCACGGGCGAGATCTTCTACCGTGGCAACAAGCTCACGGACCAACCGCCGCACAACATCGCTGCGCTGGGCATTGCGCGCACGTTTCAAAACATCGAGCTGTTTGAAAACGCCTCGGTGCTGCACAATCTGCTGATTGGCCGTCACACGCACCGCGCAACAGGTTTTTGGCAAGACCTGGTGTTCACTGGAAAAACCCGCGCAACCGAGTTGAAGACCCGCGAGAAAGCCGAAGAAGTGATCGAGCTGCTCGATCTTCAGCACTACCGCGACTCGCACGTCGCGGGCTTGCCCTACGGCATGCGCAAGGTGGTTGAAATGGCCCGCGCGCTCTGCACCGAGCCCAAGCTGCTGCTGCTGGATGAGCCTTCCAGCGGGTTGAATGTCGAAGAGACCGATGACATGGCGTTTTGGATTGCCGACATCAAGAACGAGCTGGGCGTGACAGTGCTGATGGTCGAGCACGACATGAGCTTGGTGAGCAAGGTGTCTGACCGCGTGTTGGCCATGAACCAGGGCGAAGTGCTGGCCATGGGCACACCGCGGGAGGTGCAAAGTGACCCGGGCGTGATCGAGGCCTATTTGGGCTCGGTGGATGATGTCTCGTCGCTGCGCCGAGGAGCCACAGCATGAGCACTGTCGCACCCGCCATCAGCGATACGCCCGTTCTGAAGCTGCTGAATGTCGAGAGCGCTTACGGCCCGATCAAGGCGATTCGAGGGGTGAGCCTGAAGGTGCGCCGGGGTGAAATCGCCACCGTGTTGGGCTCCAACGGCGCGGGCAAAACGACGATTCTTAAAACCATCTCCGGCATCATCGACCCACGCAAGGGCTCGATTGAGTTCAAGGGCGAGGACATCACCGCCAAAGACCCCGCCCACATCGTGCAGCAAGGCCTGAGCCACGTGCCCGAAGGCCGCGAAGTGTTTGCGCTCTTGAGCGTGCGCGACAACCTGACCATGGGGGCCTACACCCGGTCTGACCGCGATGGCGTCGCCAAAGATTTGGAGGCGGTTTTCAACTACTTCCCGATCCTGCGCGAGCGCGCGACGCAAGACGCGGGTTTGCTGTCCGGTGGCCAGCAGCAAATGCTGTCGATTTCGCGGGCATTGATGGCCAACCCCGATCTGATCTTGCTGGACGAGCCCAGCCTGGGCCTCTCCCCCAAACTCACCAAAGAGATTTTTGAGATTGTGGTGCGTATCAACCGCGAGCGCGGCACCACCATCTTGCTGGTCGAGCAAAACGCCAACATGGCGCTGAACGCATCGGACTACGGCTACGTGCTGGAGAACGGTCGCATCGTGATGGAAGACACCTGCGCGCACCTGCGCGAGAAGGACGACATCAAGGAGTTCTACCTCGGCATGAAGGAAGACGGCATTCGCAGCGAGCGGCGCTGGAAGAAAAAAAAGAACTGGAGGTAGATGGAATGAGCGGACTTTGGGACCTCAGCAATATCAAGCCGAACTTCGACATCCTCTTGCCGGGCGACACGCTCACCGCGATCTTCTGGAACGCGGTTGAAAAGCGCGGCCCCAACGTCTGGATGCGGCAAAAGCACCTGGGGCTTTGGCGTAGCTGGACCTGGAGCCAGACCGGCACCGCCGTGAGCGAAGTGGCGGCGGGGCTGCTGGCCTTGGGCTTCCAGAAGGGTGATTGCGCCTCGATACTTTCCAACACCGTGGTCGAATGGGTGTGGGCGGACTTGGCGGTGCTGTCGTGTGGCGGCGTTTCCAGCGGCATTTACCCTACCGACGCGCAAACGCAAGTGCATTACCTGTGTACAGACTCGCGCACCACCGTTCTCTTCGTTGAAGACGATGAACAACTGGACAAAGCACTTGAGGTTCGCGCCGAGCTGCCACTGTTGCAAAAAATCATCGTGTTTGACATGGAGGGCCTGCGCGGCGTGAACGATGCCAACGTGCTGAGCCTGGACGCGTTGCGCGCGCTGGGACGCAAGCACCTTCAGAAGAACCCGCAGGCTGTGAAACAAAGCGCGGCAGCGTGCCAGCCGCAGGACTTGGCCATTCTGGTCTACACCTCGGGCACCACCGGCAAGCCCAAAGGGGCCATGCATCTACACAGTGGCCTGGTCTATACGCTGCATGGCTACAACACGCTGGTGACGCAAGATGAGAACGACGAGCGAATGTGCTTTTTGCCACTGTGCCACATCGCCGAGCGCATGGGCGGCCAATACCACGCGATGTACACCGGAGCCAAGCTCAACTTCGTCGAGAACCCTGAAACCATCCCCGAGAACGTGCGTGAGATTGCGCCTACCGTGTTCACTGCGGTACCGCGCGTGTGGGAGAAGTTTTACTCAGGCGTGATGATCTCCTTGAAAGAGTCCGGCAGCATCCAGCAGGCCGCTTACGGCTGGGGCATTGGCGTAGGCACTGAGATTGCCGACAAAGTGCTGGCGGGCAAACCGGTGGACGGCTGGCTCAAGTTCAAGTTCACCATCGCGCAGTGGATTGCGCTGAACAACGTGCGCAAGCTGATTGGCATTCACCGCGCGCGTTTTTTGGTGACGGGTGCCGCCCCCATTTCGCCCGATTTGGTGCGCTGGTATTTGGCGCTGGGCGTGCCCATGCTGGAAGTGTGGGGCATGACCGAGACCTGTGGCGCATCGACCGCGGTGCCCGCCACCTTGATGAAGCCGGGCTCCATCGGCCCGGCTGTGAGCTTCAATGAAGTGAAGCTAGACCCGGCCACGGGCGAGTTGCTGGTGCGCGGCAAAAACGTGTTTGCGGGTTATTTGAACCTGCCAGAGAAGACTGCTGAGACCATTGACGCCGATGGCTGGCTGCACACCGGCGACGTGGGCGTGGTCGATGCAGATGGCTACTACAAGATCACTGACCGGATGAAGGACATCATCATCACCGCCGGCGGCAAAAACGTGACCCCGAGCGAGCTGGAAAACGACCTGAAGTTCTCGCCTTTCATCACCGATGCAGTGGTGATTGGCGACAAGCGACCTTACCTCACGGTGATCATCATGATCGACCAGGAAAACGTGGAAAAGTTTGCCCAGGATGCCGACGTGCCTTTCAGCAACTACGCCAGCCTGACCCGCGCGCCCGAAATACAGGCGCTGATTCAAGGCGAGATTGACCGCGTGAACAAGAAGTTTGCGCGGGTGGAGCAGATCAAGAAGTTCTTTCTGCTGGAGACGCAACTCGGCGCAGAAGATGAGGAACTCACCCCCACCATGAAGCTCAAACGCAAACTGGTTGAGAAGAAATACACGCCGCAAATTGAAGCAATGTACAAATAGTTTTTTGCAATAGATGGAGAATTTATGAAACACAAATCTGCATTAGCTCTCGTATTAATTGCGGTACTTGCTACCACAGCGATAGCGCAACAGGGCGTCACCAAGACTGAGATTTTGGTCGGGACGATTCAAGACATGTCCGGCCCGCTGGCCTCCTTTGGCAAGCAGGCCAAATACGGCATGCAGTTGCGCATTGACGAGCTCAACGAGCAAGGCGGCGTGCACGGGCGCAAGTTGAAGCTGCTGCTGGAAGACTCGGGCTATGACCCCAAAAAGGCGGTGCTGGGTGCGCAAAAGCTCGTCAACCAAGACAAGATTTTTATCATGGCGGGGCACGTAGGCACCGCGCAGAACAATGCGGCCATGCCGATTCAGTTTGAGAAGAACGTGATCAACTTTTTACCGATCACCGCCGCGCGTGACATGTACGAGCCGTTTCATCGGCTCAAGTATTCGTTTGCCGTCACCTACTTTGACCAGATTCGCACTGCGTTGCCCAAGCTGGTGAAAGAAAAAAACGCCAAGCGGGTCTGCACTATTTATCAAGATGACGACTTTGGGCTGGAAGTGATGCGCGGTGCCGAGGCGGGGCTCAAAGCCATGTCGATGGAGCTGGTAGAAAAAACCTCATTCAAGCGCGGGGCGACAGACTTTTCGTCTCAGGTGGCAAAGATGAAATCGTCGAACTGCGAAGTGGTGGTGCTGGGCACGATCATTCGCGAAACCATTGGCACGATTGGCGAGTCACGTAAGACCGGCTTCAGCCCCACTTTTTTGAGTGCGAATGCGGCCTACACCGATTTGATTCCCAAACTGGGCGGCAAGGCGATGGACGGCATGTACTCCACCATGACAGTGCAGCACCCGTATCTGGATGAGTCGTCCCAGCCGATCCGCTTTTGGGCCAACAAGTACAAAACCAAATACAACGAAGACCCTGGCACCGTGTCAATCTACGGCTACCAGATCATTGACACCTTCATCCGCGCTGCGCAAAAGGCAGGACCCACGCTGACTACGGACTCATTTATCAAAGCGATGGACAGCATGACCGTGCCGCCCGATATTTTTGGCAGTGCCGAGTTCACGTTTTCGGGCACCAAACGCTTGGGTACCGATGCATCGCGGGTGTCGCAAATCCAGGATGGCCGTTGGCGCGTGATTTCCGAGTACACCAAGCCCTCGCCATAGTCCTCAAAGTCAGCGGCACTTCGCCATATGACACCGAACGAATCAGCCCGCGGCAGGATGGGCGACCGTGTTCCGCACCGGCTGTGCAGGACATGTCGACGTTGTCAAATCATCAGGAGAGCCGCATCCGCCATTTCCATGGCACGTTCGATGAATACCTTACACGCTAACCCACTTGGGACTGCTTTATGAGTACTGACGCACTGACCGAAAAACAGGCGATTGAGGAGCTGATCGCCCGTTACAACCATGCCATCGACTCACTGCGCATGGACGATTGGCTCGACTGTTGGACAGACGATGCGGTGATGGACGGCATCGGCCAGTACCTGGTTGGCAAGGCGGCGATCAAGGTGTTTGCCGATGGCTACGCGCAGAACTTTGCCAGCAAGATGCCAGGCGGGCGGCACTTCACCGTCAACATCGTCTCAAACGTCGTGGGCGATGCGGCAACGTCGCGCTCGTACCTGCAACTGTGGAGCACGCAGGCCAAAGGCCCGCAGATGGCGTTCACCGGTGTCTACCAAGATGTACTGGTAAAACAGGATGGACGCTGGCGCTTCAAGGGACGCAAAATGACGCAGGACAAACCCCCTAAATCTTAAAAATCAGACTTGTAAACTAAACCATGAGGAGCATCGTTATGAAGTTGAAATACGCACCGTTTGGGTTGGCATCGATTGGAGCCGCACTGACTCTCACCGGCACCATCGCGGTCGGCCAGCCCGCAGCGCCACTGCAAGGGGTCACGGCCAATGAAATCGTAATCGGTTCGATTCAGGATCTGTCCGGCCCGATTGCCGGTTTTGGTAAGCAGATCCGCTTCGGGATGATGCTCGCGGTAGACGAGATCAACGAGCAAGGTGGCTTGAATGGCCGCAAGATCAAGCTGATCATTGAAGACTCGGCTTACGACCCGAAGAAAGCCGTGCTCGCCGCGCAAAAGCTGGTCAATCAAGACAAGATATTCATGATGGTGGGCCACTTGGGCACCGCACAGAACATGGCTGCGATGCCCGTGCAGTTTGAGAAAAACATCATCAATTTCTTCCCGGTCACGGCCGCGCGGGAGATGTACGAGCCATTCCACAAGCTAAAGTATGCGTTTGCAGCGACCTACTTTGATCAGATGCGAATTGCTGTGCCCAAAATGGTCAAAGAGAAGAACGCCAAAAAGGTTTGCACGATTTACCAGGACGATGACTTCGGCCTCGAAGTGCAGCGCGGTGCCGAGGCGGGCCTGAAGACGATCAATATGGAGCTGGCAGAGAAAACCTCTTACAAGCGCGGTGCGACCGATTTCTCATCGCAAGTGTCAAAAATGCAGGCCTCAGGCTGCGATTTGGTCGTGATGGGCACCATCATCCGGGAGACGATTGGCACGATTGGCACGGCCCGCAAGTCCGGCTACAACCCGACCTTTCTGGCATCCAGCGCCGGCTACACCGACTTGATCCACAAGCTCGGCGGAAAAGCCATGGACGGGCTGTACGCCACCATGACCGTGCAAAACCCCTATACGGACGAGCAGTCGCAGCCCATCCGGTTCTGGGCCAACAAGTACAAGACCAAGTTCACTGAAGATCCGACCGTTTTCTCGGTTTATGGTTACGTGATCATCGATGCCTTCGCCAAAGCGGCCACCAAAGCCGGTAAAGGCCTCAACACGGAAAGCTTCATCAAAGTCATGGACTCCATGACGTTCCCAGAAGACATGTTCGGCAGTGCGAAGTCGTCCTTCACCGCCACCAAACGCTTGGGCAGCGATTCGTCACGGCTGTCGCAGATTCAGGATGGGAAGTGGAAGGTGATTTCGCCGTACATCGCCTCGAACTGATCAGTGCTTTGGCGGCGCTGCCGAACAGACAGTAAGCCATAATAAATATAGCAACAACTTCAACAAATTCGGGAGCTAGAACCACGTTTCATTCATATTTTCGGTTTTGCTTGCTTTTTTTTCATCACAATTAACCTGGAGGTTAATTGTGATGCTTGAATCCTGACTGGTCGCCCTACCCCAAGCCGGATGCTGCACAATGACTCCCTGGCAGCTACCCGCTCGGCCAAGGAGGAGATCATGCGAAAAGGGCCTGTAGAACCTGTTGTTTATGGGGCCAGTGATCGCCCACCCCGTGGCGACTACTCGCGCGCGGCGCTGGATTACACCTGCTCGCAGGACTACGGCTCCTACGGTGAGGCCGATCACGCGACCTACCGGCACCTGTACGAGCGCCAATCCACACTCCTGCCGGGGCTGGCATGTGATGAGTTTTTGGCATCGTTGTCCGCCTTGGGGCCCAGCCACCACATTCCGCGATTTGACGACATCAATGAGCGCTTGGCCAGAGCCACGCAATGGGAAGTAGTGGCCGTGCCCGGACTGATCCCAGAAGTGCCATTTTTCAGCCTACTGGCGCAGCGAAAATTCCCGGTGACCGACTGGATACGCAAGCCCTCTGAGCTGGACTACATCGTCGAGCCCGATGTTTTTCACGACCTGTTTGGCCATGTCCCATTGCTTTTTAACCCGATTTTTGCAGATCACATGCAAGCCTATGGCGCAGGCGGGCTGAAGGCGCATTCCTTAGGCACCTGTGAAATGCTTTCACGGCTGTACTGGTACACCATCGAGTTTGGGTTGATCCGCCAATCCAACGGCCTCCGCGCCTATGGCGCGGGCATCCTGAGTTCGTCAGGCGAGCTGAAATACGCTGTGCGCGATTCGTCGCCGCAGCGTATTGAACTGGATATTTTGCGGGCCATGCGCACGCAGTACAAAATCGACAGCTACCAGCAAACGTACTTCGTAATCGAGAGCTTTCAGCAGCTTTTCGATCTGACCGCCCCAGACTTCGCGCCGCTTTACGAGCAACTCAAAAAACTACCCCATTTGGAGGCTGCTCAGAGTTTTGACAGCGACTCGCTGATCACCGTTTGATCAAATGCCAGAGCGACATGCGCCAGCCCCGGAATATGGCGGTTGTGCGCACCGGGCAGGGTCGCTGCTGACGCTGGAAAGACGATGTTGTCGCAGTTTGAGTAAAAACAGGTGAAGAGGCTACAGCGCGATGCAGCCTCGCTGCTTTGCAGACTTTTCAACCAAACGCTGCCAATAGCCATCTGTCCAGCATTGCTCGGAAATGGCAGGCGACTCAGCCACGTTCCCTGATGTGGCGAGCCAATGGTGACAATATGATGCACTCTGGTGTCAGCATCAACACTGGCCCGCAGCCATCCTCTCACCGCCAAACCACCCATGCTGTGGCACACCACCAGAGGAGGCATCCCGGTGGCCTGAGTGACTTTGCGAACAGCCTGGTCTATTGCATCCACATACCGGTCAATGGATCCAAACACCGGTACCAGGCTGACGGCCACAAATGCACGACGACTGCGCGTAAGTTTCTTCAGCCAAGGAGTCCACACACCTCGATTACAAACAAAGCCATGAACAAAAACAACGCCCCGGCGACCCCGCTGCGAAAAAACATCGTCAGATTGATCAGGAAATCTGTTGGAGGCAAATGCCAAATCCCAACAAAAAAGTCGAACCACCAGCCGTGTTTCCGCTAACCACGCCTTCATCACGCTCCACCAGGAAGCCTTCGGCGCGTCGTCTGTGCTGTTGATCAGGCGCGCCACCAGAAATTGCGCTAACAACAGGGGGACAAAGAATAATGTCGCTGCGAGGTAGCTCGGAGGAATGACGTCTGCTGGTCTATACCAAAACCCCACAACCACGAGAAGCGCCGCGCTAGCCCACGCCACAACCACCAGCTTGAGGCAATGCGAAAGCATTAAGAAACTGGCGAAAGTTGATAAAGCACGCGATCTGAGGCAGAAAGTTTCGAGGTCATGCAGAGGCCATTCCGAAACTTGCCTGAAGGAAAAGTATAAGTTTTGAGCAGTGATGACAAGTGAACGAATCGCACAGCAACGCGACTCCGCCAAAACTCAAAAAAAGATGGTTGCGCGAGTAGGATTTGAACCTACGACCTTTGGGTTATGAGCCCAACGAGCTACCAGGCTGCTCCATCGCGCGGTAAGACTTCTATTATAGCACGCTTTGCAGCTGTTAGGCCTTGGCGTTGTCTGAGTTTGCAGCGTCGTCCGATTCAACCGGGCGATCAACCAGCTCGACCAGAGCCATGGGAGCGTTGTCACCCACACGAAAACCCATTTTCAAGATTCGGGTGTAGCCACCTGGCCGCACTTTGAAGCGGGGACCCAGGTCGTTGAACAGTTTCGAGACACTGTCCCGGCTGCGCAGGCGGTCAAAAGCTAGGCGACGGTTTGCCAGCGTCGCGTCTTTGGCCAAGGTGATCATGGGCTCCACCACGCGGCGAAGTTCCTTCGCCTTCGGCAAGGTAGTTTTGATGACTTCATGCTCAATGAGCGAGTTCATCATGTTGCGCAGCATCGCAAGCCTGTGCTCGCTAGTGCGGTTGAGTTTGCGTAATCCGTGTCCGTGGCGCATAAAAATTTCCTTACTTTATAAAACCGGCAGCCGTATCAGGTACTGCCAGAGGCGCTGCGTGTCCCGTCAGGGCCGTGCGATGATTAACGTCTATCGTTTTTCGAGAGCAATGGGAGGCCAGGCCTCCAATTTCATTCCAAGTGTCAGACCACGTGAAGCAAGCACTTCCTTTATCTCGTTGAGCGATTTACGACCCAAATTCGGGGTCTTCAACAATTCATTTTCGGTGCGTTGAATCAAGTCACCGATATAGTAAATATTTTCAGCTTTGAGGCAGTTGGCTGACCGCACTGTCAACTCCAACTCATCCACGGGGCGTAGAAGAATCGGGTCGAACTGCGTGTTACCGCGAGGCGCTGGAGCGTCAAACGCTGCGAGTTCGCTGCCCTCAAGCTGAGCAAACACAGCCAACTGCTCCACTAAAATTTTCGCAGATGCACGCACCGCGTCTTCGGCAGAAATAGCACCATTCGTCTCGATCTCGACCACCAACTTGTCCAAGTCCGTGCGCTGCTCAACGCGAGCGCTTTCAACCGTATAGCTGACTCGCTTGACCGGAGAAAACGAGGCATCCAGTACGATTCTGCCTATCGATTTGGTTGACTCATCGCTGTGGCGACGCATCGTGCCGGGGACATAACCACGGCCTTTTTCGACCTTTATCTGCATGTCCAGCTTGCCGCCACTGGAAAGGTGGGCGATGACATGCTCAGGGTTGACAATCTCGACATCATGCGGTGTCTGAATGTCGGATGCCTTCACAACGCCTTCGCCGTCTTTGCGCAGGCTCAAGGTTACCTCTTCCCGGTTGTGGAGTTTGAATACCACACCCTTCAAGTTTAGCAAGATGTTGACCACATCTTCCGTAACTCCGTCGATGGACGAGTACTCGTGCAGCACGCCTGCAATTGTGACTTCCGTGGCCGCATAGCCAGGCATCGATGACAACAGCACGCGACGCAGCGCATTGCCCAAGGTGTGGCCATAGCCACGCTCAAAGGGCTCCAAAACAACTTTTGCGCGGTTGGCGCTAAGTTGTTCGACATTGATAGCTTTGGGTTTCAACAAGTTTGATTGCATTCGGACTTCCTCTCAATACCCCCGGCTCATTACACCGGTAAGGCTGGTGAAGCGCCTGAGTTGCGGTGCCCCGCGCATCAGGAACAGTTTGGACGACGAAGGATCAATGAAATGATCAAAGGTCAACGAATCAGACGCGGTTAGCGCGAATACAGCTCGACGATCAATGACTCATTGATGTCGGCGGCAAACTGATCGCGATCTGGTACGCTTTTGAACACGCCTTCGGCCTTGTCGACACTCACCTCGACCCACGCGGGCATGCCCACTTGCTGTGCAAGCTGAAGCGCTTCAACCACCCGGTTTTGCTTCTTGGACTTGTCGCGCACGGAAACGACATCACCCGATTTCACCGAGTACGATGGAATATTCACGCTTTGACCATTTACGGTCATCGCCTTGTGCGAAACGAGCTGACGGGCCTCAGCGCGGGTGGAACCGAAACCCATCCGGTAAACCACATTGTCCAAACGGGACTCCAAAAGCCCCAACAAATTCGCGCCAGTATTGCCCTTGCGACGATCCGCTTCCTCAAAGTAGCGTCGGAACTGACGCTCAAGCACGCCATACATCCGCTTCACTTTCTGCTTCTCACGCAGTTGTGTACCATAGTCTGACATGCGAGCACCCGAAGTGCGTCCGTGCTGACCAGGCTTCGAATCAAATTTTGCCTTGTCCCCAATAGAGCGTCGAGCGCTTTTCAGGAACAGATCGGTGCCTTCTCGGCGTGAGAGTTTGGCCTTGGGGCCTAAGTAGCGTGCCACGAGAACTTCCTTTTTGTCAACTGCCGTACCGGGGTACGGGAGCCGTTACCCGAAGATAACGGCGGTGGGCTTGTAAAAAAATTAAATCCGACGACGCTTTTGGGGGCGGCATCCATTGTGTGGAACGGGCGTCACATCCGCAATCATGTTGATGCGAATGCCCAACGCGGCAAGCGCACGAACCGACGACTCGCGACCAGGGCCTGGGCCTTTGATTTCAACATCCAGATTTTTAATGCCCTGCTCAACAGCCGCCCGTCCAGCCACTTCAGAGGCCACTTGAGCCGCAAAAGGGGTGGATTTCCGGGAACCCTTGAATCCTTGACCACCTGACGAGGCCCAGGAAAGCGCGTTTCCTTGACGGTCTGTGATGGTGATGATCGTATTGTTGAAAGACGCGTGAACGTGTGCCACACCATCCGCAACGTTCTTGCGAACTTTTTTACGCACGCGTTGCGCTGCCGTGCTTGTAGGAGCTTTTGCCATATTGCTTTCTCAGTTCCTGTTATTTCTTCAGTGAGGCTGCGGCTTTACGCGGGCCTTTGCGCGTACGCGCATTGGTACGGGTTCGTTGCCCACGCATCGGCAAGCCCCTGCGATGACGGAATCCACGGTAACAACCAATGTCCATCAAACGCTTGATGTTCATCGTGGTCTCGCGGCGCAGATCACCCTCAATCGTCAGCGTTGCGATTTGATCCCGGATTTTTTCCAGGTCACCGTCGGTCAGATCCTTGATCTTCTTGGAAAAAGCAATGCCACACGCTTCGCAAATTTTGCGTGCGCGGGTGCGACCGATGCCAAAGATGGCGGTCAAGCCAATTTCGGAATGCTGTTGCGGCGGAATATTGATGCCAGCGATACGTGCCATTTTCGTCCTCTAAAACTCTTGCAATTAACCCTGGCGCTGCTTGTGGCGTGGATCTGTACAGATCACGCGCACAACGCCTTTGCGTCGGATAATTTTGCAGTTGCGGCAAATTTTCTTGACCGAAGCCGAAACTTTCATATTTCTCTCCTAAAACCCTTCGCCCCGTTCCGACTTTGATTCGCGCGGAACATGCGCTATTTACTTTGCTCTAAACACAATCCGCGCACAACTCAAGTCGTACGGGGTTAACTCAACGGTGACCTTATCACCAGTCAGGATACGGATGCAATGCACCCGCATATTCCCGGAAATATGTCCCAACACCACATGCCCGTTTTCCAGCTTGACGCAAAATATCGCGTTTAGGA
>JANOTO010000226.1:0-1522 GCA_031416395.1 Rhodoferax sp.
GTCTTCTCGGGTCATCTTCAAGAACATGCGGTCTTTGGTGATGCCAGCGTTGTTCACCAGCACGTCGATCATCCCGTGCTCAGCTTTGGTTTTAGCGAAGGCTTCGACCGTCGAATCCCACGCACCGACGTTGCCAACCGAAGCGTAGAAGGTGTAGCCCAGCGCCGCCTGCTCGCCAATCCACTTGACGTGGTCGCGCGTGGGGCCGCAGCCCGCGATGACTTTGAAGCCTTCTTTGTGCAGGCGCTGGCAGATGGCGGTACCGATGCCACCCATGCCCCCGGTGACGTAAGCGATTTTTTGACTCATGATTTATTCCTCTTTGGTTTATGTCGGGTTATATTGGTTTATGGGGACTGAATTTTGATTATGAGCACAAGGTCTAGCGTTCGATAGTCAGGGCAACCCCCATACCGCCACCGATGCACAGGGCCGCCACCCCTTTTTTCGCGTCACGGCGTTGCATTTCGTGCAGCAGCGTCACCAGAATACGGCAGCCAGACGCGCCAATCGGGTGGCCAATCGCAATCGCGCCGCCGTTCACGTTCACACGCGCGGCATCGATCCCCAGCTCTTTGTTCACGGCGCAGGCTTGCGCGGCGAAGGCTTCGTTCAGCTCAAACAAATCGACATCAGCCGCGTTCCAACCCGCGCGGGTGAGCGCTTTGCGCGTGGCTGAAACAGGGCCCATGCCCATGGTGGCCGGGTCGAGCCCGGTCGTACCAAACGAGGCGATGCGCCCCAGCGGCTTCAAGCCCAGGGCCGCGGCCTTTTTGGCACTCATCACCACCACCGCAGCGGCACCATCATTCAGGCCCGAGGCATTGCCTGCTGTCACGCTACCCGCCTTGTCAAACGCAGGCCGCAGCCCGGCCAGGCCCTCAGCGCTGGTTTTCTTGTTGATGAATTCGTCAGCGTTGAAGATGATCGGGTCGCCCTTTTTCTGCGCCAGCGACACGGCCACGATCTCATCGGCGAACTTGCCCGCAGCCTGTGCAGCACCCGCTTTGGTTTGGCTGCCCAGCGCCAGTGCATCCTGCATGTCGCGGCTGATGGCGTAGGCCTTGGCCACGTTTTCGGCCGTCATGCCCATGTGGTACTGGTTGTAGACATCCCACAGGCCGTCAACGATCATGCTGTCGATCATCTTCCAGTCGCCCATGCGCTGTCCGTCGCGCGAGCCCATCAGCACGTGTGGGCTGGCGCTCATGTTCTCCTGGCCCCCGGCGACGACGATCTCGCTGTCGCCCCAGGCGATGGATTGGGCTGCCAGCATCACGGCCTTCAAACCCGAGCCGCACACCGCGTTGATGGTCAGCGCCGGGGTTTCTTTGGCCAGCCCTGCTTTGAGTGACGCCTGCCGCGCCGGGTTTTGGCCTGAGCCTGCGGCCAGCACCTGGCCCATGATGACTTCGCCCACCTGGGCGGCATCCAACTTGGCGCGCGCCAGAGCTTCCTTGATCACGATGCTGCCAAGCTCGGTCGCAGCGGTTTTGGCGAGGCTTCCGCCGAATTTGCCGAC
>JANOTO010000227.1:0-7030 GCA_031416395.1 Rhodoferax sp.
GCCTTGCTCAAGGCACCCAAGCCCGGCACCAGACCGTCGCGCCTGGGCCGCTGGGTTAACGCATTTGGAGGGTGGGTAATGCATGGCTACCGGCGCTCGCTGGCATGGGCGCTACGCCATCAACCCATCACCTTGCTGGTATTTTTCGCGGTCGTTGGTCTGAACTTCTACTTGTACGGCGCGATTACCAAGGGCTTTTTTCCGCAGCAAGACACAGGCCGCGTGATCGGCTTCATTCAGGCCGATCAGGCCACCTCGTTCCAGGCCATGCAGCAGCGGCTGGATCGCTTTTTGGCGGTCGTCAAGGCCGACCCGGCTGTGGAGCATGTGACTGGCTTCACGGGTGGCTCGCAACGCAACCGCGCGCAGATGTTCATGTCGCTCAAGCCGTTGTCCGAACGCGATGCCTCTGCCGAGCAGGTGGTTGCCCGGCTGCGCACGGCGCTTGCCAAAGAGCCGGGTGCCAACCTGTTCATGGTGCCGGTGCAGGACATTCGCATTGGCGGGCGCGAGTCCAACGCCCAATACCAGTACACGCTGCAAAGTGACAACTCGGAGGATCTGCGCACCTGGGATCCGCGCATTCGCCGTGCGATGATGGCCCTGCCCGAGCTGGTCGATGTGAATACCGATCAGCAGGACCGCGGCTTGCAGACCTCTTTGGTGATTGACCGCGACGCGGCGGCGCGCATGGGCCTGTCGGTGCGCAGCATTGACACCACCTTGAACAACGCTTTCGGCCAGCGCCAAGTAGGGGTGATCTACAACCCACTCAACCAATACCGCGTGGTGATGGAGCTGGCCAGCGAGCATCTGCAAAACCCCGAGTCGCTGCGCAACTTGCACTTCATCAGCAGCCTGGGTGAACGCATTCCATTGAGCGCCTTTGCGCGGATCGAGCAAACCAACACGCCGCTGGCCGTCAACCACCAAAGTGGCACACCGGCATCGACCATCAGCTTCAATTTGCCAGTGGGGGTATCGCTGTCTGAAGCGACCGCAGCAGTCGAGAACGCGGTCGCCGAGCTGGGCGTGCCGGTGTCAGTGCGCGGCACGTTCGCCGGCACCGCGCGGGCGTTTGCTCAGTCGCTCAGCACCCAGCCCTTGCTGATCCTGGCGGCGCTCATCACCATCTACCTGGTGCTGGGAATTTTGTACGAAAGCCTGATTCACCCCATCACGATTTTGAGCACCTTGCCCTCGGCGGGCGTGGGCGCACTGTTAGCGCTGATGATGTTCAAAACCGAGCTGTCAATCATCGCCTTCATCGGTGTGATTCTGCTGATTGGCATTGTGAAGAACGCCATCATGATGATTGACTTCGCCATTGAGCGGCAGCGCCATGGCCACTTGAGTGCATCCCAAGCTATTTTCAAAGCCTGCCAATTGCGCTTCAGACCGATTTTGATGACGACGGTGTGCGCCATTTTCGGGGCGATTCCATTAGCGATTGGCACAGGCGACGGTGCCGAGCTGCGCCAGCCGCTGGGCATCGCCGTGGTGGGTGGGCTGATCCTGTCGCAACTGCTCACGCTGTACACCACGCCCGTGATCTTTGTGCTGATGGACCGCATGCGTGCAGCGACGGCGCGCGGCGTTGCACGGATGACCCGCAAAACGACGACGCAACTTCTGCCGCCTACTCAACCCGCCATGAATCTGGTTCAGCCATGAAAAGCCATGAATAAAAACCGGTACTTTGCAAGCGCGTTGATCATTGCAGGGGCCCTGAGCGCCTGCTCCACACCCGCGCCGATCCGCCCCGTGCAGATGGAGGTGCCCGCCAGCTTCAAGGAGGCTAAGGAATGGGGCCTGTGGAAAACCGCTCGCCTCGATGCGGCTGCTGTGCCCGACGACTGGTGGTCGCTGTTCAATGACCCGGCCTTGAATGATCTCCAACGGCAGGTGCTGGTCGGCAATGAAAACCTGAAGGCCAGTGCCGCCCAAGTTGAGGTCGCCCGTGCCGCACTGGGCAGCGCCCGTGCTCCCGCCAGCCCCAATCTCGGTTTAAGCGCGGGCAGCACAAACAGCGTGCTGCCGGGTGGCATCTCGGCCACTACCTCCAATTCTCTGGCGGCCAATGCGAGTTGGGAGCTGGATCTGTGGGGCCGCGTCGCGGGCAACGTCAGTAGCGCAGAATCTCGCCTGCGGGCCAGTGCGGCGGATCTGGCTGCGGCCCGCTGGTCGGTGCAGGCGCTGTTGACGCAGACCTACTTCTCATTGCGCAGTGCTGAGGCGCAAGGCCTGCTGCTCGAGCGCTCTGTGGCGGCTTACCTGCGTTCACTGGAGCTGACGCAAAACCGCTACACGGGCGGCATCGCCTCTGCGGCGGATGTGGCCCAAGCCACCACGCAACTGCGTTCAACGCAGGCACAGTTGATTGAATCGCAAAGCAGCCGCGCTCAGTTGGAGCACGCCATTGCCACACTCTTGGGCAAGCCCGCCGCCAACGTCGCGTTGACGCGAACCGCAACACTGCCCAGCGCGCCGCCAGTGCCGGTGCAATTGCCATCTGACCTGATGCAGCGCCGACCCGACATCGCCGCCGCTTCGGCTCGGGTGGCGGCCGCCAACGCGCAAATCGGTGTGGCGCAAAGTGCTTTCTTCCCGGCGATCAGCTTGTCTGCCAGCGGCGGTTTCCGTGGCGCAGATTTGCTGAATCTCATCAGTGCACCCAACCTGTTCTGGTCGCTTGGGCCTGCTTTGGCCGTCACACTGTTTGACGGTGGAGTCCGCAAGGCCAACGAGAGTTCAGCGCGAGCGGGCGCAACCCAAGCCACAGCCAGTTACCGCCAAACCGTACTGACCGCGCTACAGGAAGTTGAAGACAATCTGGTGGTGGCGGCCAGCCTGGAGGAACAGTCGACCTTGCAAACCGATGCACTCGCCGCTGCACAGCGCAACCTGGACATCACCAACAACCAGTACAAAGCGGGTACCGTGAGCTATCTGAACGTAGTGACGGCCCAAGCCACCGCCCTGGCATCCGAGCGTGCGTTGCTCGATGTGCGAAACCGCCGACTGGTGGCAATTGCGGTGCTGCTCAAGAACCTGGGCGGTCGCTGGGATGGTTTGGGGTCATAGCCATCAAGCCACAAGCCCCGCAAACACATTCTGCACGTCATCATTGGCATCAATCGCAGCCAGGAATGCCTCAACTTCCTCCTGGGCCTCTGCACTCAAGGTCGCGCCACTCACCGGATTTTTGGCCTTGTAGCCCAGCTTGACGGACAGCACATTGAAGCCGTGCGCGGGCAGTGCGCGGCTCACCAGATCCAGATCGGTCGGGTCGGTGAGGAACAGCGTTGACGTGCTTTCGTCACCCTCTGCGGCCAGCTCAAAATCCTGCGCACCCGCTTCAATCGCGGCCACTTCAGCATCTTGCCCAGGCTTGACAGGCTCGGCTTCAATCATGCCGACATGGTCAAAATCCCATGCAACCGAGCCCGACGTGCCTAACTGCCCCTTGCGAAACAGGACACGCATTTCAGGCGCGGTGCGGTTGACGTTATCGGTCAGGCATTCGACCATCACCGGCACGCGGTGCGGCGCGAAGCCTTCGTAAATCACATGCTCAAAATGCACAGCCTCACCCGTGAGCCCCGCACCTTTTTTTATCGCACGATCCAACGTGTCTTTAGGCATTGACACCTTGCGCGCCTGCTCCACCAGCAAGCGCAACCGCGCATTGCCCGCAGGGTCGGCTCCGCTGCGCGCGGCGATCATGATGTCTTTGGACAGTTTGCCGAAAACGCGGCCTTTGGCATTGGCGGCCAGCTCTTTGCCCTTGGCTTTCCACTGTGCACCCATGTGGGTTGTCCTTTGTTATAGAGTTGAAAACGAGTGACGGTTTATACACCCACTGGGACGCGGCACAGAAGACCACAGCGTCAAATGATTCAAAATCGAGCCATTAAATTTCATTTCACGAAAGCCTTGCCCATGACTGCAACAACAGAGTTTCACCCCGCCCCGCGCTACCCCGACCCTGCTGTGGTATCGCTCGACCCATCGTTCGACAAATACCGCCTGAGCCTGGCCAAGGTCGAGCGCCTGGCGACGGGCTTTCGCTGGGCAGAAGGCCCGGTGTGGCTGGGCGACACGCGCACGCTGGTGTGGAGCGACGTGCCGGGCAACTGCATGTACAAGTGGGACGAAGAAACCGGCGCCACGTCGATCTTTCGCAAGCCGTCGAACAACGCCAACGGCAACACACGCGACCGCCAGGGCCGCATCGTCACCTGCGAGCACCTCACGCGCCGCGTGACCCGCACCGAGATCGATGGCCGCATCACCGTGCTGGCCGATTCGTTCCAAGGCAAGCGCCTGAACTCGCCAAATGACATCGTGGTGAAGTCCGACGGAAGCGTTTGGTTCACCGACCCCCACTTTGGCATCGGCGGGTTTTACGAGGGCGAAAAGGCGCAAGCCGAGCTGCCCTTCAACGTCTACCGCGTCGATGCCGATGGCTCCATCAGCATCGCCGCCGAAGGCATCAACCAGCCTAACGGCCTGGCGTTTTCGCCCGATGAATCGATCCTGTACATCGTCGAATGCCGCTCCGATCCCAAGCGCTTTTTGGCCTACGACGTGATCGGCGGCAAAACGCTGGCCAACAGCCGCATGCTGATCGACACCGGACGCGGCGCGCCGGACGGCTTTCGCGTCGACATCGACGGCAACCTGTGGTGCGGCTGGGGCATGGGCGAGCATGGCATGGACGGCGTGCGCATCTTCAACCCGCAAGGCAAACCCATAGGCCGCATCGACCTGCCCGAGCGCTGCGCCAACCTGTGCTTCGGAGGCGTGCACCGCAACCGTTTGTTGATGACGGCCAGCACCAGCGTCTACTCGCTGTTTGTGAACACGCAGGGCGTGGGCTACGCATGATTCAGACAAACCAGATTCTTATGTTTTGTATAGCTGTTCATGCATATTATTCGAGGGCTAGAGGCCTATTTTCTTCATAAAGACCGCAATTTCGGCATTTTTTAAGAAAATATTAACTCATAGGTTTATTTTTAGTATATTTTAACCACAAATGTAGTAAATCAAGAGCTGTGGTAATTCTGGGAGTCATGATCCATGTTCGAAGGCAAAGCAAAACCCTTAAGCGCCATAGGCCCTGAAGCCGCCACCACCCGCCTGGGCGTCGACGCACCCGCCCTATGGGCGGTGCTGACCGTTGAAACCAGCGGCTGCGGCTTCTTGCTAGACCGGCCGACCAAAAATTCTCATTGAGCGGCACTGGTTCAGCCGACTCACGCAGGGCCAGTTCAATGTCCAAGCGCCTGATATCAGCAATGCAACTTCGGGCGGCCACGGCGCAGGCGGCGCATTTCAGTATGAGAGGCTGGCGAAGGTCATCGCGATGAATCGCACTGCTGCGCTCAAGAGCACCTCTTCGGGGTTAGGCCAGGTGATGGGGTTCAACGCCGCCAAGCTTGGCTTTGCCAATGTCAATGCGAGTGGCCGCATTGATGATGTATCGCTTGAACGGATGGCAAACAACTTGGGCTGGTCGCATGCTGAGGATTGAGCCTCTCGTGCAAGGCGCGGACATCATCGCGATCGCGGTCCCAATGTTTTGATTGAACAGGGTGACAAAACGTTTGACGCGCTACCTATCAAGGCGCCCAACGCCCGGTTCGCGGCCTGTGTGCAAGCCATGCTGGCGCAAACCAAAAAAATGAACCCATGAGTTAATTTTTAACTGCTCAGGCGCAAAACCCATTAAATTATTGATAGTTTTTGCTGTTAGCTCTCGTGAAATATAGAATATTTGCTACTATTAGTATAGTAAATTTGATGCCTGAATCTGCAACGACAATCAGGGCTGATTTGCCACTTCCAAACCCATGACCAGCTCTCTCTCAGACATCGACCCAGCCCCCGACGCTGCCAACGTCACAAACCCCAGCGCCGTGGTTACCCCGGCTGCGAAAAAGCCGGCGCCGCCCCCTGTCCAGCCCGTGTTGGAGAAGCTGTTTGAGCTGTACCCACAGCTCTTTGGCGCACAGTTTTTGCCGCTCAAACTCGGCATTTACCACGAGCTTCTGGCGCTGCACCCAGAGCATTTTCAGCGCGACACATTGAAGGCCGCCTTGGGCGTGCATACCCGCTCCACGCGCTACCTGCAATGCGTGGCGGCTGGCAAAGCGCGGCATGACCTGCACGGCGTTGCGGGCGAACCGGTTGCGCCTGAGCACATTTACTTGGCCATTTTGGAGCTGCACCGCCGTCGCCAGATGCGCGCGAAAGAAGACCTGTCGCCCCAGTTGGCGAAGCAAATCAAGGCCGCGTTTGAAGCATCGGGCCTGTCGGGCTCAGATTACCTGGCCCGCCTGCTGGTCGCGCACGAGGATGCCCACCCCGCGCTACAGGAGGCGATTGCCGAGCAGTTACAAAGACAAGCCCGCCAGGAGGCTTTGTTCACCACCTTTGAAGCCAGCGGCAAGTCGCCACAAGAGTTTGCCGACATGTACGGCATGCCGCTGCGCGATGTCAAATCCGCGATTGATGGCCATCGCCGCGCTCAGCCCACCGCCTGACCGCCCATCAACCATCGTTTTAATCCAAGCTCAACATGCCCCAAGTCACCTTCATCGAGTTCAACGGCAAATCGCACACTGTCACCGCCGAAGTGGGCCTGTCCCTCATGCGCGCAGCGATTGACAACAACGTGCCCGGCATTGATGCGGACTGCGGTGGCAGTTGCGCCTGCGCCACCTGCCACGTCTACATCGCCGCGCCGTGGGAGCCCAAGCTCGGCCCGCAATCGGTGATGGAGCAAGACATGCTCGACTTTGCGGCCGCCACGCAAAACAACTCGCGCCTGGCATGCCAGATCGAAATCACCGACGCGCTGGACGGCCTGACGGTGAGCATGCCCGACGGGCAGCATTGATGGAGCAAAAAGTCAAGGATGGCGAGCGGTTGATCTGTTTGGTACGCGATGGCGATTTGGTAGCCACCACACGGCGTGCGCAATTGGACAAAGCCCAGGCGCTGTTCCAGCAGTTGGTGCCCA
>JANOTO010000228.1:0-2113 GCA_031416395.1 Rhodoferax sp.
CATGACGACCTGGCATCAAGTTTTCAGCCTCTGATGGACGATTTGCGCCGCAGCCTGTCCATGGTGCTGGAGCAATCTGCAATTCGCATCGATTTGCATGATCGCTCGCGCGGAGTACGTGTTGCCGTCATCAGCGACGTCGAACTCCAGCGCAACGCCACGTTTGTGCTTGCAGTGACCTCGACCATGCCTGGAGAGGCCCTGAGATCGCGCTTTCCAACGCAGGTAAAAATTGGGCCAGTTGAGCGCATTCGCGATCTGGTCAACCTGCAATTGCCTGGAGTCACCCTGCACCCCTTGCCAGTCGCGCCACGCCAAATTCCGTTTCACACGGGTGCCAGCTACTTTGAACTTGAAACCCGCAACAGCGACCTGTGGCGGCAGCTGGAGCAGTCAGGTGGAGTGGCGATGCATATTGCGGGTGAGTTCCCCGGACTTGAGCTGGCCTTTTGGGCCATTCGCTCATGATTCGCGTTTGAGGTTCATTGACTATGAGTACTCCTGACCCTTTTGCAGCATTCGAGCCGGAACGCACTGTCATCAAACCCAAGCCTCGCTTGGCGGGCAACGACCACCTCCAGGCTTCCGCTTTGCCCAAGGCCAACCCTAGGATGGGCGAGCCAGCGCCAATGGACCTGGCCTCAGTGTCCGTCTTAAACCCTCTGGTGTCGGCGGCTAGCGCGCTGCTGGGCCTGATCTCCAGCCTGCGCAATGTGCGTCAACCTCCTAATATTCCTGGGCTGCGCTCTTCTTTGACCCAGGCTATACAACGTTTCGAGGCCGATGCCCATAAGCTGGGGTTGGACAACGGTCAAGTGGTTGCAGCCCGCTATGTCCTTTGCACCGCGCTGGATGAGGCCGTCGCAAACACGCCATGGGGAGCGCAAGCCGGTTGGAATAAACAAAGCCTGCTGGTTCATTTTCACAACGAGGCGTGGGGTGGCGAAAAAGTATTCCAATTGCTCGCCAAATTGGCGCAGGATGCAAAGCAGAACCGCAGCTTGCTCGAGCTGGTGTACTGCGTGCTGGCGCTGGGCTTTGAAGGCCGGTACCGAGTCCTGGACAACGGCCGGGCGCAGCTTGACTCGGTACGCCAGCGCCTGGCCGAGCTGATTCGCAAAGACCGCGCATTGCCAGATACAGACTTGTCACCCCATTGGCGCGGCCAAGGGGCCGGAAGAACAAAGCTTTCCGATGGGGTACCGGTTTGGGTTGCAGGTGCGCTTTTGGCATTGCTTCTGGCTTTGCTGTATTTGGCATTCAGGATGAGCCTCAACTACCGTTCAGACGCGACATTTGCCGCTGTCAGCAACTTGCGCATTCCAAACGTGCAAATCGTTGCCCCAGTGTCCCTGCCTGCGAAAAATCCGCGATTGTCGGGGTTCCTTCAGCCCGAGTTAAAAGAGGGCCTCGTCACCGTGCTCGAAGAATCCGACCGCACCATCATCCGCCTGCGCGGCGACAGTTTCTTCGGCTCTGGCAAAGCGGAGCCAAACGCCCAGTCGCTGCCGGTTTTGAAGCGAATTGGCGAAGCGCTGGCGCAGGTCAAGGGCGATGTCCAGGTGGTTGGACATTCGGACAACCAGCCGATCCGGTCATTGCGGTTTCCCTCCAACTGGCACCTGTCGAGTGCGCGGGCTGAGAGCGTCAGGGCGGCATTGGTCGCTCAAGTCAGTGAGCCTCGCATGCGAGCCATTGGCAAGGCAGAAGCCGAACCGGTAGCGCCCAACGACACTGCCGAGAATCGCGCGCGCAACCGGCGGGTCGACATCATCCTGGCACCCGACCAGAACGTGGGCTCAAACATTGGCGCGGGAGTCAAGAAATGATCAAGAAAGTGTTTGGTTTTCTGCTGCACCCGGTTTTTCTCACCGTACTGGCGCTGATGGTCATCGGCCTGCTGGTCTGGTGGATCGGGCCTCTGGTGGCTATTGGCACATGGACACCGCTAGTCTCTGAACTCTCGCGGGCGATATTGATCGGCGTGGTAGTGGCGCTGGTGGTGCTGCGCATGTTGCTGTCGCGCTGGCGCGCGCGCCGTGCCAGCCATCACTTGACCGACGGGTTGATGAAGACCCCGACCGCCAAAGCTGACGAACCAGAAAATGCCGAG
>JANOTO010000229.1:0-4348 GCA_031416395.1 Rhodoferax sp.
AGATCTCATGCAATCGATTCACAACATCCGGCGCAGCATCACCATGCTGGCCATGGGCGCACTGTGTGCAGGCAGCGCACTGGCACAGAATGACTGGTGCAAGTCCAAGTGGGGGCCCAATGACGAGATTGGCGCGGCCAACCTGCTCACGCCGCAGCTTGCGGCTGACGCGGCCAAGCTGGTGAAAACCGGCAAGACTTACGCGCTGGGGTTCGAGACCAACTCCTCCACACCGGCCTTTGCGCCGCGTACCTGGTCCGTCACCGTAGTTCAGCCCGGCCAAGTGGGTGGCACCAGCTTGGGCGGCACCAAGACGACCTACAACGACGACATTTACATGGGCTGGGTCGGCACCGGATCCCAACTTGACGGCCTGGGCCACATTGGCATCGACAACGTTTACTACAACTGCTTCAAGAACAGCGAGTTCGTGCAAGCCAATGGGCTGAAAAAGCTCGGTATAGAGAAGGTTCCGCCATTTGTCACGCGCGGCGTGGTGCTGGACATGACTGAGCACTTCAAGACCCCGATGCTCCCAGAAGGTACGGCTTTCAACCGCAAGGAAATTGAAGAGCAAGCAAACCGCCAAGGCATCACCATCAAGAAGGGCGACGTGGTGCTGTTCCACACCGGCTGGCAGACATTGGAGGGCAAGGACAATAAGCGCTTCATTTCTGCTGAACCTGGTTTGGGCAAAGACGGGGCGCTGTTCCTCGCATCCAAAGAAGTGATCGCCGTCGGTGCCGACACCTGGGGGCTTGAGGTAGTGCCGTTTGAGAAGGATGTCGGTGTGTTTGAAGTACACCAAATTCTGCTTGCAAGAAATGGAATCTACATCCTGGAGAACATGAACACCGCCAACCTGGTGAAGGACAAAGCCTGGGAGTTTATGTTCGTGTTGGGCCAATCGCGTATCACAGGCGGTGTGCAGGCGATTGTCAACCCGGTGGCAATTCGCTAAAACCATGTGCTGGGCTGTGGTGTTGGGTCGGTACTTCAAGCTCGCCGTGATGGCTGGCACGCTGGCCGCCTCGCAGTGGGCCGTGGCCCATCCTCACGGCACAGTTCAATGCGGCTTTTCGCTCGATTACAAAGACGGTCAGCCACATCGGCTGACCGGTCGGCTGCTGTTTGACGAAGCACATTCAGCGCAGGCGCTGGAGGTGCTGCGTGACCCCGCCACGCACAAGCTCGACGACGCATTGCAGCAGCGTTTTTTGTTTGGACTGAAGCGACAACTGGGCCGTTGGAGCTGGCTGCTGACTGCCGCATCCGACGGTGACCCTGCGGAGTTGAACGAGGCCTCCGCGCCGTCGCTGTGGTGGTCGCCCGACGGCCGCCTGGGCGTGCTGGTCGTGATGTCGATAGCCCCCGGCACCTCCCTGCCGGGTGCGGTTTGGACCTACGCTTGCCAGGACCCGACGCGCTACTGGGTCAGCGAATTTTTGCCAACAGCATCCGCCATCTCAGTTGCCGGGTGCGCGCGGGTCGCGGTGTCCCCAGCGGTGAAGGTAGCGACTGGGCCGCTGGCCGGCACGGTGAACTTCAATGTGACCTGCCCGCCTTGATGGGCGGCTGGCCTCAAGCACGCAATTGGTTTGCGCCAAGCGCTTGGCGCACCCATCTCAAGCTACCATGGCAGGCCCGACCGCTAGCCTGCTTTCTAACAAAATGAGACTTCCCGCTGGAACAATTTCAAAGATAAGTTTTGCCCTGGCAGCCGCCTTCATGGTGACGATGGCAGTGCGCAGCCACAACGACACGACGATTGCGCTGGTGATCAGCTCGGTATTGATGTTTGCCTTTTGCTGGGCAAATGCAAGCCACCTGCTGGGGGCCAACGCAGCGCTGAAGTTCGTGCTGATCGCGGTGACGATGGGATGGTTTGCAGAGCAGATGGGCTCCTCTTATGGCTGGTTTTTTGGCCGCTACACCTACACCGAGGTACTGGGCTGGCGCTTGGGTGATGTACCCATGATCATCCCGCTGATGTGGTTTGCGCTGTGCTACACCGCCTATGTGATCGGCCACTTCGCCGTCTGGCACTTGCCGACGATGGCGTCACCCAGTTTGGCGCAAGCCCTGTTCATGTCGGTTGTCGCAGCCATGCTGGTAACTGCGTATGACTTAGGTGCAGACCCCTACATGGTGTTTGTACTCAAAGCCTGGATCATGGCCAAAACCGACGGGTGGTGGTTTGGCGAAACGCTGCAAGGCTTTGTGGGCTGGATGACGGTCTCGATGGCAATTGTGTTTTGCTTTCACGTGGCTGTGCGCAAATCCGGGTTGAAGCCCGATGCAGCTCTGTCTAAATGGCAGGCGCTGTTGCCCTTTGCCATTTACGGGTTTTCGATGGTGTTCCAGATGTTCAAGGGCCATCCGGTTGAAACCCGCACGATCGCTTTTTTCGCCATGGGTATTCCGCTGCTGATTGGCCTTGCGGGCTGGTGGCGTTGGACCCCACGGGATACTGAATCAAAAGTGCCCAGCCCGGTGTCGGATGCCCGGATGGCGCAAACACAATATGTGGCAGACCCACTGGCGGACGACACGATGCAACGTATTTTGGGCGAGTGGCACTCAAAGCCCACGCCAGAGAACATTGCAGGTCACTTCGTCAAAATCGCCCAGGTCAACCGCCAGTTTGAGCAGTGGACATACAACAAGACTTTGGTCGACTGGGCAAGCACCGACAAGGCCCTGCCCCCCGAAATCAATGCCGCCTTGCAGCACTACCTGCGCGAGGCGCAAATTTTGCCGCGCTGGGCCGACCGCACCAAAATTGAGCGAGCCGAGGCGTTGTTCATGGACTACGGCCCCTTGTCTTGCACCATGCTGTTTTGCGCGAGCCTGCCAGAGTGCTATGTGATTCCCGACTTGTCGGCGGTGTTGCATGCGGCGGGTCAACTGGAGCAGCACACTGACTATCGTATTCGTTCAACGGCGGCAATGATTTTCCCGGTGATGATGAAAGGCGGCTTGGGCAAGCCAGATGGCAGCGGCGTCGCGCAAATTCTCAAGGTACGGCTGATTCACGCGACGATTCGCAATTTGATTTTGCGAGGTGCGCCCGCCGATGTGCTGGCCGCGCTGGGCGACCAGCTTCATGTTGCTTCAGCGGGCGTACTGCCTCCCTTGAACGGCCTTGCGGGAGCAGATGAATCTCAAATGCACGGGATGCACTATGTGCTGCTGATGCACGGCTGGCGGGTAGGTGCGGATGGGCTGCCCTGCAACCAGGAGGAGCTGGCCTACACATTACTGACCTTTGGCTACGTCTTTCTGCGCAGCATGCGTCAACTGGGATTGAGGCTTAGCGCAAGCGATGAAGAAGCCTATCTGCATTGCTGGAATGTGGTGGGCCATGTGCTGGGGATTCGCCGTGAGCTGCTGGTCGACACCATGGCGCAGGCTGATGCGCTGTTTGCACAGATGCAAGCCCGCGGGCGTACCCGGCCCTGGCTGCCCGACCCGCGTCCAGCCCTGGGTGCCGCCCTGATGAACACGATGGAAAAGGAGATCCCATTCTCCGCATTGAAGGGTTTTCCCGTTCTGATGACGCGCTACTTGTGCGGCACAATCTCCGCGCGCGAGATTGGCGTAACAGAGCATGTCTCGTGGGTTACCTACGCGCTTTTCGTGCTGGGCATGGGGCTGGCAAAGCTGATTGACACTGTGGTGCGGTGGCTTCTGCCGGAGTTTTCGATCTCGCGCTTTTTCACGCGTGTGGTGGGTTATCACTTGATGAGCCGGGTTTTACTGGATCAAACCAGACCGCTCAAGCTCCCCCAGCACCTCCTGAATCAGGTGACCCGCGCCATGGGCCAGTGGGGTGAAGATGCTAAAGCGCCAGGTTGGATGAACCGGGTTGAGGATCGATTGACCCAGCGTGGTGCCTGGAACGCACAGGGTTTCGAGCGATGACGTTGGAAATAAATTGGAAGAGAGTCGGTTCGTGAAAACAAGAGTTACCCAGGCGCTGGTTGGCGCACTGCCTCGTTGCTGGCGCTGGGTTGGTGCCGTAGTCTTTTTGACACTGGCCATGCTTCAAATCGCAGCCACAGCTTGGGCCGCAGGGCCCACACTGACGCTTGAAGATTCGACGCCAGAGGTGCAAGCCTGGCCGGCAATCACCATGCTGTCTGACCCTGGCAAGCTGCTGAAGCTTGAACAGGTGTTGCAGATGAAGTCCGAGTTCAAACCGCCGCAAACCGCCTACGGCACGCTGGGCCTGCGCCAAGATGCAGTGTGGCTGCACATCCCATTCAAGGTGTCCGGGCAAAGCAGCGGGCAATGGGTGATGAATATTGACTATGCAGTCATCAACCGAATTGATGCCTATTTGGTG
>JANOTO010000230.1:0-4114 GCA_031416395.1 Rhodoferax sp.
GTGCAATCCCGCTCGCCCAGGTGCACCGCGTTGCCGTGTGCATCGGCAAATACCTGGATTTCGATATGCCGACCGTTGTCGATCAGACGCTCCAACATCAAGGTGCCATTGCCAAATGCGCTTTGCGATTCGCGCCTAGCCCCAGCGATGGCTTGTGCCATCTCACTCGCATCGCGCACCAGGCGCATACCGCGACCACCACCGCCCGCAACGGCTTTGACCAGCAAGGGAAACCCGAGCTTGTTGGCTTCACTGATCAGGTGTTGGTCATCCTGATTCTCACCAAGGTACCCCGGCGCGCAGGGCACACCGGCGGCGATCATGCGTTTCTTAGCCAGCGCTTTATCGCCCATGGCGTGAATAGCCGAGGGTGGTGGGCCGATGAAGACCAGCCCGGCATACGCACAAGCCTGCGCAAAGCCCGCGTTCTCGCTCAAAAAGCCATACCCTGGATGGACTGCGTCAGCACCGGTTCTTTGGGCTGCTTCCAGCAGTTTTTCGACTGACAGATAGGACTCTGCAGCGGGCGATGCGCCAATGTGCACGGCTTCGTGCGCCGCGCCAACATGCGGCGCGTTGCGGTCTGCGTCACTGAACACCGCCACCGTGGCATAGCCCAGCCGGCGTGCCGTGCGGATGATGCGGCAAGCGATTTCTCCGCGATTGGCGATCAAGATCTTTGAAAAACTCATGACATCAGTCTCATTGAGGCACCCAGCTGGGCTGGCGTTTCTGCAAAAAAGCGCTCACACCTTCCATGCCTTCAGGGCCGCGTGCTGCGCGCGAGAAAACCGCAGCCGCATCGGGCACCAGTTGGTCTGCCGGCGTGAGACGTGCACGCACCATCAAGGCCTTCGTTTGCGCCAGCGCGTCAGGCGCACATTTGAGAATGCCAGCCACCACAGCGCTCACTGCCGCGTCGATCTGCTCTGGTGGATGCACCTCATGCACCAGTCCCAGCGCCAGCGCCTGCGGGGCTGTGAGCTGCCCTCCCGTGACGGCCAAGCGCTTGGCCTGTGAGTAGCCAAGCCGTTCCACCAGAAACGGGGCAATCTGCGCAGGCACCATGCCCAGGGATGTTTCGGGCAAGCGAAACACGGCGCTCTGGCTGGCCAGGGCCACATCGGCCACACAGGCCAGCCCCAGGCCGCCGCCCATCACCGTGCCTTCCAGCACAGCGGCAACGGCCAGAGGCGATTTTGCATAGGCCACACACAGTTGACCGAATTGCAGGTTCGCCTGCGCAATCGGATCGACTGCGTCGGCCCGTTGGCCTTGCTGCATCGCCACCATTCGCGCACCGGCCATATCTTTCAAATCGGCCCCCGCACAAAAATGACCTCCTGCCCCGCGCAGAACAATCACCCGCGCCTCGCCGCTCGACTCGGCCTGCGCCAGCACCCGCAGCAGCTCTGTCACCATGGCAAGCGACATCGCGTTACGCACCTGCGGTCGATTCAAGGTGACGTGCAGAACCGGGCCGTGCCGCACGGTGGCGAGGGTCTCCAGTGGTGGTTGGATGAAGTTTTCTGGCATGCTCATGACGTGAGTGCGTCAGGCTTTTGTCTTGGGCAATGTGCCTTCGAGCTTGCAGATGATGCCCAGCATGATCTCGTCCGCACCGCCGCCAATCGATACCAGGCGGCTGTCGCGGTAAGCCTGAGAAATCGGGTTGTCCCAAGTGAAGCCCATTCCGCCCCAGTATTGCAGGCACGAGTCCGCCACTTCGCGGCTTAAGCGACCGCATTTAAGCTTGGCCATGCTGGCCAACTTGGTCACATCTTTGCCAGAGACATACGCCTCCACCGCGCGGTAGGTGAGTGAGCGCAGCGCCTCCACCTCGGTACGCAGCTCGGCCATGCGAAAGTGCACAACCTGGTTGTCCAGCACCGACTTGCCAAAGGTCTTGCGCTGGCGTGTGTAGTCAATGGTCTGGTCGATCAGGCGATCCAGCGAGCGCAAAGATCCCGCTGCACCCCACAGCCGCTCTTCCTGAAACTGCATCATTTGGAACATAAAGCCCATGCCCTCCTGCCCAATCAGGTTGCGCCGTGGCACACGAACATTGTCAAAAAACAGTTGCGCCGTATCGCTTGAATCCATGCCGATCTTGCGAATCTTCTGGCGTGTGATACCGGGGGCATCCATCGGCACGATGATCAAGGATTTGTTTTTGTGCGGCGAGGCATCAGACGTGTTGACCAACAGGCAGCACCAGTCGGCCTTCATGCCATTGGTGATCCACATTTTCGAGCCGTTGATAACGTAATCGTCGCCTTCTTTGCGGGCGTGGGTTTTTAAGGCGGCTACATCGGAGCCGCCGCCCGCTTCGCTCACACCTAAACAGCCGACCACATCGCCCGCAATGGAGGGTGCCAAAAATTCGCGCCGCAAATCGTCTGAGCCGAAGCGCGCCAGTGCGGGCGTGCACATATCCGTGTGCACGCCAATCGCCATGGGCACACCGCCTGCATTGCATTCGCCCAAGGCCTCGGCCATCGCCATCGAATAGCTGAAGTCCAGCGCCATACCGCCGTATTCGGTGGGGTACTTCAAACCCAGCAGCCCCAAATCGCCAAGCTTTTTGAACACTTGGTGGCTCGGGAACTCTTGCGCTGCCTCCCACTCGGCAATGTAGGGGTTGATCTCTTTGGTGACAAACTTGCGAACGGTATCGGCAATCTGCTCGTGCTCGGGGGTGAATTTCATAGTGACTCGTGAAGGATTGAAGGGTTGATAGATGGTTTTAAAGACGCGCAACGCCAAAGGTGTTGGGATGCAGTGTGCGACGGCTTGCCTCGTCGGCCAGGCACAGGCACAGACCGAGCATTCGCCGGGTGTCGCGTGGGTCGATGATGCCGTCGTCCCACAAGCGGGCAGTGCCAAATAGGGCGGTGGATTCTTTGTCGAGCCGTGCGCGCAGTGCGTCAGACATGGCTTGCAAGGCCGCCTCGTTGGCTGGGGCGCCGGAGCGTTCGACCTTGCTGCGATTGACGATATCCATCACCTTCGCCGCTTGCGCACCGCCCATCACCGCCGTACGCGCAGTGGGCCAGGCGAAGATGAAGCGCGGATCGAACCCACGCCCGCACATGCCGTAATTGCCCGCACCGTAAGAGCCGCCCAGCACGATAGTGAACTTGGGCACGCGTGCGTTGGCCACGGCCTGAATCATCTTGGAGCCATGCTTGACGGCACCGCTGCGCTCGGCCACCGAACCCACCATGTAGCCCGTCGTGTTTTGCAGAAAGACCAGTGGCGTGTCGCTTTGATCGCAGAGCTGGATAAATTGCGCCGCCTTGGTGGAGCCATTGGGCTGGATCGGCCCGTTATTGCCCAGAATTCCCACCAGATGGCCTTGGATTCGAGCATGGCCGCACATCGTCTCGGCGGCATAGGTGGCCTTGAATTCCAGAAAATCCGAACCATCGGCCAGCCTGGCAATGACCTCCCGCACATCGTAGGGTTCGCGCTCGTCTGCAGGCACCAGGCCCATCAATTCCTGCTCGTCGAACAGTGGCTCGGCAAAGTTTGCGGCTTGTGGGGCGGCATCCCATTTCAGTTTATCCATCACCTCACGCGCCATCGCGATAGCGTGGGCATCGTCTTCGCACAGATACTCCCCCAGCCCTGTGACGTTGGCGTGCGTTTCAGCGCCGCCAAGCGCCTCTTCGTCACTGTCTTCACCAATTGCGGCTTTGACCAAAGGCGGGCCGGCGAGAAAAACTTTGCTGCGACCGCGCACCAGAATCACGTAATCCGACAGCCCGGTGTGGTACGCGCCACCTGCCGTTGATGAGCCATGCACAACGGCAACCTGTGGCAACCCCGCCGCCGACATGCGCGCCTGATTGGCAAAACTGCGCCCGCCGTCGACGAAGATCTCTGCCTGGTACATCAGGTTGGCGCCGCCGCTTTCGATCAGGTAGATCAACGGCAACTTGTTCTCGCGCGCCACGTCCTGAGCGCGCAGAGCTTTGCGCAAACCCATGGGCGCGATGGTGCCGCCTTTTACGGCACTGTCGTTCGCAGTGATCATGCAGCGCCTGCCCGCTACCACGCCAATGCCGACGATGGAGCCACCACCCATTACCGATTTTTTGCCATCGTCGTC
>JANOTO010000231.1:0-10881 GCA_031416395.1 Rhodoferax sp.
CACCTCCGGCCAAAATATACCCATTTAGGGTATATTGGAGGCTCAAATCCTGATTTTGAGCGGTTTTATGATCTATTTGGCCTCTAGCTCTCGTATCAATTGTATACTTAGCTATTAATTGAATAGTGTTCAGAGTACCCATCTCCAGACTCGCGCCGACGCTGCTGCGCTTGAGGATGTGGCCCAGGTCGCCCAGCAGGCCGTCGCTGACGTCGATGGCGGATGTGGCGATGCCGCGCAGGGCCAGGCCGAGGGCGACGCGCGGGGTGGGGCGTTCCAGGCGCTGGCGGATGGCTGCAAAGTAATCGTCATCGACAGACAGATTGCCGCGCATGACTTCCAGCGCCAGCCGCGCCTCGCCCAGGTTGCCGCTCACATAAACGTCATCGCCCACTTGGGCACCGCTTCTGAGCAGCGCCTGTGATTGGCCATTGATGACGGGCACTTCGCCAAAGATGGTGATGCAGATGTTCAGCGGGCCACGCGTGGTGTCGCCGCCCACCAACTCGCAACCCTGCGCATCGGCCAGCGCAAACAGGCCTTGCGAGAACGCGGCCAGCCACGGCTCGTGTACCTCGGGCAATGCCAGGGCGAGCGTGAAGGCGATGGGCTTTGCGCCGCAGGCGGCCAGGTCGCTCAAATTCACGGCCAACGCTTTGTGGCCCAGCGCGACGGGGTCTACGTCGGCAAAGAAATGACGGCCTTCAACCAGCATGTCGCTGGAGATGGCTAGCTGTGTGTTGGGGCGGGGCTGTAGCAGGGCGCAGTCGTCGCCTATGCCCAGGGCCACAAGGGCGCTGCGTGCTGCGGCGCGCTCTGGGCGTTTGAAATAGCGTTCAATCAGGTCAAACTCGCCCATGGTGATTCATGCCTCCTGCGTGGGGCGAAAGAAGCTCAGCGGCGCGGTTTTCCAGCGCTGCCATATCGCCTGGCGGATGCGCGCGCGATCTACGCCGGTCACATTGTGCGCTTGCAAAGCCAGGCGAAACGCGAGGTAGAAGCTGACGGTCAAGTTCAGCGCGCCAATCAGCGGAATGGAGGCCACGCACCACCAGAACGCGCTGGTTTGCAGCACGCCCCAGCCCAGTGACGCGCAGGCTGCCGCCAGTTGCCCGGCGGACAGGGTGACGTGGCGCACCTGCAGGCCCAAGCCAAAGAAGTCGGCGAACGCTGGAACCAATCCCAGCAAAAACCCGAGCGATATGTTGGAGGCCAGCGCGGAGATGTTATTGCGCAAAAAGACGGACCAACGTGCTGCTCGCTCTGGCCCCAGCACGGCGGTGATGCGCGGGTTGTAGCGCAGGGCAGATTTGAGGCGATGCAGCACGAACCAGTTTTCCACCCAGCCAGCGATGATGCTGCTGGCAAACAGCAGCACGCCAGTGAAGGCGGCGAACAGCAGCGTGGGGCCGAGCAGGCTAAGGCGCTTGAGCACGTAGGCGGCTTCTTTCGCATCAATCATCGGCTGGCCAGACAGCAACAACAAAGCGATTGAAATCAGCACGACGGCGGGCACCACCAGCAGTACGTTGCCCAGCACGGCGGCCACTTGCGAGCGCACCAGGTGGGTGACCTCGTCCACAAAAACATCCAGCGCATTGGGCGCGGCCAAATCCTTGAGCTTGGCGGCCATGGCAGGGGCGGTCATGGCGGGCTGCTTGGTGGCCAACGTCCAGTGCAAGAGGCCAATGGCGATGAAGCTCAGGGAGTAGATGACGCTCGACCAAAAGCCATCCCAAAACGGCGTGAGCGCCACGCCCATCAGCATGAACTTCAGCCACGTGGTGAGGGAGGTAAGCACACCGCCACCGGCCGCTTTGCCAAACATATCGCGGTATTCAGCCCGTGTGCGGGTGATGTAGTGCTCGCCGGTCTCCGAGCTGCGCTCTGCCACTTTGGCCGCCAAGAGTGAGGAGTTGGAGGCCACCAGTGCGCGCAGACTGCGCCGCTCCTGCCCCACCAGCACCAATTGGCCCAGCAGCCGCGCCGTACTGGCGCTGGGGTGGGCCGAGGTCAAACAGTCCAACAGCAAGCGGATGCGCAGCACACGCTCGCGCAACTGGCGCAGGCGAAACACCAGGTTGACCGAGATGCCATGCTCATCCAAGTGCGTGTAAACGCTGGCAGCGGCCTGGCGGCAGTGCTCCAGTCGTTCGCGAAACTGCTGTAGCGCGTCTTGCAGGGCCGCGTGCGTCGGTGCGTCGGCATCAAAACGGCCACTCGCATGGGCCACATAGGCGGCCCGCACGGTTTCAAACTCATGCGGCAAGTTGTGAAACGGCTCGCGCTCCAGTTTGTTGGCGCTCATGCGCAGGCGCAGCTCGGGCGAGAAGCCGGTGGCTTGAACTTGCGCGGTGCAAAACATCACCGCTTGCAACACCGAGTTTTGCCACACGGTGAGTGCTGTGGCATCGCCCGGATGATCTTCTGGTTGGGCGCTGGTGCCTGAGTGCAGCAAACTTTGCAGCCGCTGCATCAATGGCTCGTCGATGGCGGCCATCCATTGCGCGTCGAAGGCACGGTCCAGCACCAGCGGGAAGAGCTCAGCGGCATCGACGGTCTCGGGCGTGGCGGGCAGCAACTTGAGACGCAGGCGCTCGGCCAGCTCGCTCATGAAGGCGCTGCGCGAGGCGAAGCCGTAGTCCGCCAGCAGGGGCGTGGCATCCACCGTGTTCATCAGCGCGCGCCACCAGGCCTGGGCCTGCTCGGCCATGCCGGGGCGGGCGTTGAGTGCATCCAGAAACAGCTTGATGCGCGCGATAGACGCGGCGGGCGATACACACTCGCCACGAATCCAGTCAAAAAAATCGGTCAACCAGAGATGCCGCGACACCAGCGTGGCCTCTGGGTCCAGCCGGGCCAGCAATTCTTGCAGGTCGTGAACGGGCGCTTTCAACGGCTTGAATGGGTTAAATGGGCGACGGGGCCAGTCTCAGTGCAAGGTGCGCGCGCCGCCTGCGCTTAAGGCATCCAGCACAAACATGGGGATGTCCACGTCAAACTTCTCGCCGTCTTCGGCCACGCAAAAAAAACTGCCGTGCATGGTGCCCGTGGGCGTGCGCAGGCGGGTGCCGCTGGTGTACTCGAAAGTGTCGCCAGGTTTGAGCAGCGGCTGCGCGCCCACCACCCCCAGGCCGCGCACTTTTTCGGTGTGACCATTGGCATCATTGACGTTCCACGTGCGGGAGATTAACTGCGCGGTGACGCGGCCCGTGTTGGTGATGCGGATGGTGTATGCGAACACGAACAGGCCTTGCTCGGGGGCGGACTGGGCCATCAGGAAGCGCGGCTGCACCTCGACTTGGAATTGGTACTTGGACATCCCCGCATCCTACCTTTTTACGAGGGCTGCGTTCTCGAAACGTCTCGACATGAAGGCCATCGCGCGCGGTTAAACTTTGTAACCCACAGTCCCCAAGATGTTTCCATGAACCCGTCAAACCACTTCCGCATCGCGCCGTCCATTCTGTCGGCAGACTTGGCCTGCCTTGGCTCCGAGGTGAAATCAGTCATTGACGCAGGCTGCGACTGGATTCATTTTGACGTGATGGACAACCATTACGTGCCGAATCTCACCTTCGGCCCGATGATTTGCAGCGCCGTCAAACCGCACGCCAAAACGGCGGCGGGTATGGCCGTGCCGATTGATGTGCATTTGATGGTGCAGCCGGTGGATGCGCTGGCGGCTGCGTTTGCCGATGCGGGTGCTGACTTGATCAGCTTTCACCCCGATGCCAGCAGCCACGTACACCGTAGCATTCAAGCCATCAAGAGCAAAGGCTGCAAAGTGGGCCTGGTGTTCAACCCCGCATCCTCAATGGACGTGCTGGACTGGGTGATTGACGACATTGACTTGATCTTGATCATGAGCGTGAACCCCGGCTTTGGCGGCCAGAGCTTCATTGACTCGGCGCTGCGCAAAATCGCAGCGGCGCGCCAGCGGATTGACACGTGCGGCAAAGACATTCGGCTGGAGGTGGACGGCGGCATCAAGGCCGACAACATTCGCAAAGTAGCCGATGCGGGGGCCGACACGTTTGTGGCGGGCAGTGCAATATTCAATGCGCCAGACCGGCCCGCTGTGGTGGCCGCCATGCGCGAGGCACTGCGCGGCAGCTGATAGCCTTGCCGGTAACCCTGGACGTTAGCCCGAGCTTGCAGGCACGCGCGCGTTACCGCTGAGCGATTGTTGTATCCCGCGACACCTGAGCGGCAAACGGGCCCCGCAGCACGACCCGGCCCAGGTGGCTGTCAACCTGCAAGCGGTCGGGTATCACCATGGCGCTCAGGCCAGTGTCTTCATGAAACACCACCAGCTCCACACCGCCAGACAACTCCACCGACTGCGGCCCCAGCGGCGTGCAGCGGCTCATGTCCCAGCGCACCTTGAAGGCTTTTGCGGGCACCAGGTCGCCGGGGACCATCGGCTTGCCGTCGATCATGACGGTGGTTCCAGGGTCACAGAAAAAATCCATCGCGATGTCGGTCCACCGGGGTGGCACGGCATCGTCGATCAAAGGCACCAGCAGTGCGTTGAGTGCAAAGCGGTACAGGTCGATCGGCATCGGTGCATCGGGCATCACGTCGTCGGCCACGGGTATGGCGACAGGCGTTTGTGAGGCGATCACGGCCAGCTTTGCAACGGGCGGGGTATTCGACAGGTGGTTCGAGCCTATCGTTGCCAGCGCCAACCCCAACAGCAAGGCCAAAGCGGCCAAGCAGCTCAGCCAAAACTTGCGCGCATCGGTTGGCTGCGTGATTTGGGGCAATGCGGTGATCGATTTCATGGTGTACTCCGGGCAGATTAGATAGGTGGGCAAAGGCGCAAAGACGCGTCAGGTAAGCTTAGGGAGTCAAGCGCAATGCGGATGTGCGAAAAAACACCGTTTTGTGCAAATACCCCGCAGCGCAGGCCCCGGGTAGCGCCGGTTGCCGCCAGCCCAAGATTTACCAGGAGCCCCGCAGTGTCCAGACAACCAGTTACCGGGTCAGGATTTGCCCTCAGCCAAGTCAGGTTGTTGGAAGGTGTTGCGCGCGAGCGGCTGGATCAGCTCGCGCGCCAATGCGCGTGGTACCGCTATGACAAGGGGGCAGAGATCATCGGGCAGCAGACCACCGGGCGCGATGTCTACTTCATCGCCAGCGGCTCGGTGCGGGTACGCACCTATTCGGCAAGCGGGCGGCAGGCGAGTTTTCGAGACGTTGAGGCCGGGGCGATCATCGGCGATATTGCCGCTGTCGATGGCGGGCCGCGCTCGACGGATATCTGCGCCAGTTCCGAATCTGTGCTGGCGGCGCTGTCGGCTGATGTCTTCCTGAAGCTGCTGCAAGAACAACCGGAGGTCCACGAGCGCTACCTTCGGCATCTCACCGGCTTGATCCGCCTGCTGACCACGCGGGTGAGCGAGCTGACCACGCTGGCGGTTCCGCACCGGGTGCAGGCAGAGCTACTGCGGCTGGCGCGCCACTCGGGCCGTGCAGGCGACGAGGGCAACGCGGCTTTGATCAACCCGGCACCGACCCATGCTGAAATTGCCGACCAGGTGAGCACCACCCGCGAGCAGGTGACGCGCGAGATCTCTGCGCTGACCAAACGGGGGTTGCTTCAGAAGCAGGGCAGTGCGCTCTATGTCACAGATCTGCACGAGCTTGAAGGGCTGTTCGGCGAATCGAGCTTTGGCACTGCCGGGCACTGAACTGCGCGCAAGAGCCGCTGCCGCAACGCTTCACGCGCTTGGCCGCAGACTGGGGCCAGCCACCAAGGTGCCAGCGCTGCCGGGGTCAGCCGCGCCCACACCCATCACCACCACGTATTTCGAGCCAAACAGCGTCTCCGCTGCGGTGGTGCCGATCACATTGGGATGCAGCTTGAGCAGCATCGCAGATGGGTCAATCACGATGTTCAGGTGGCGCAACTGGCTGGCAAAAAATACCGTCAAGAGGCCAATTGAGATCGACGAGAGATCGACAAGCGCTATATTACCTATAGCATTGTATGTATATAAACCGAGAGCTATAGGCCATTTTGTTTATTATTTGGTGAATTTCGACTGTTTTTGGATATAAATTAACTCAGGGGTTAATTTATGCCGGGCCACGGGGAAGCGTACATACCGCCCTAGCGCGTGGTCGTTTTGCCGTCGCGTGCATCAGATACGACCACCGGGGCCGTGGCCGAGACTGCTGGCTTCACCTGCGCCAGGTCTGAGGGCTGCTCGCTCCCGCCGCCTGCGACGATAAACATCAGCGCAGTGATGGCGGGCCATACCAGCAGCGCCAAATACCAAGTGGGGCGGAATTCGGAGCGGTTCCCGTTGGAGTGGTTGTTTTTCATGATGGCATCCTTTGTGGTGGTTGCACACCGGGTTGGCGTGTGAGTCAATCTTAAGAAATCAGACGCGACGGGGATGTGCGAAAAAACACCGTTTGGTGCAAATACTTGGCACTCGATTCAGGGTCAATCTTCGGAACGCTCTACCGGAAGATGCAAGGTAAGACAAGTTCCGGCGTTGGTTGATTCCCAACGCACCCAAGCGCCAATGGCCTGCGCCCTGCGCCGCTGGTTGGCCAGCCCCTTGCCGTTGTTTTCCTTGGTCGGATCAACGACGGTAAAGCCGCTTCCGTTGTCACAGATGGACACGGCAACATGATGGCCCTGCATCCCCGTTGCGACCCTGATTTCGGTGGCGTTGGCGTGCTTGATGATGTTGGTAAATGCTTCCTGCAAGATGCGCAGGATGTGCAGAGATAGCTTGGGCTCCAGCCATTCGAGCGCGGGCACCTGTTCCACCTCCCACACCAATCGAATCCCAATCGCTTCAAGCCGAGGCCCTAGCCGAAAGCGCAGTGTCGCCAGCAAGAGCAGCAAGTCTGCGTCCACCGGCTCCATCGAATCAATCGCCAGCTTGAGGTCATCAATGCAGCCCGTTAGAACCGATGCCAGCGCTGCTTCTTGCAAGTGGCCGCGTTCCACCATTCGCAATGCGCTGGTCAGCGAGGAGCCGATGCCATCGTGCATGTCCTGCATCAAGCGCTGCCTCTCCTGGCTGAGGGTTTGCAGATGTTCACTTTCGCGCAGCTTCAGATGGATCGCGGTGAGTTCAGCCTCCCTGGCTTGCAAGTGCTTGGCCAGATCGATGTTGGCGTTCTTGACAACTTGCGTCGCCTGCTTGCGAATCAGATTGAACCGGTAGGCCAAGGCAAATGCCAACAGCAGCATCTCCAGCGCCGAGCCTCGTTGCAAGCCCTGTTCCGTAAAAATATTGTGCGGCACCCAGGAGAAGGAATTCAGCACCACCATGAGTCCACCGAGCAACAACATGCCATAGGCAAGCGCAACCAGGGCACTGAGACGGTGGCGTTTGAAATACGCGCAGTACAGCAGGGACATCAAGACCGCAAACCCCGCCATCGCCCAGGCAATGAGGGCGGGTTCGGCAAAAGCCTCGATTGATACGAAAAAACCAATAGGCAGCAGCACCAAGACGCCAATGAGCACACTGAAAAATCGGTTTATATGAGGTGAGATTGTCTTCAAATCCAGCAGCCGCTGAATAAATATCAGTTGCGCCGCAAAGGCGCAGGAATAGAGAACGTTGAGCGAAATGTTTGACCAAAAAGGCGATTGCGGCCACAGGAATTCCGCGCTGAAACCGTTCGCAACTGAGACCACCAGCGCCATCATGGCGGTGGCGATGGAATATAGAAGATAGACCCAATCGCGCATTGAGAAAAACAGCAGCAGATTGAAGAGGGTCAAGGCCAACGCCATGCCGAAATAGCCCGCCTGTATTGCGTACCCGGTGCGTTCTTGCAGATAAAAGGCTTGCGGCTCCCACAGAGTGGCCGGGATGACGATGCTGCTCGTGCTCTGCACCCGAAAATAGAAAATTTGGCTGGCGCTCGCTGGCAGCGTGACCGGAAACACAAAGAATCGACTGGGGTGCGGGCGCGTCGCAAAAGGGTGGGCGGCGCCGGTGCGCACGGTGCGGTACGCGCCACCTTCCAGCGGATGGAAAAACTGGATGTCTGAAATCGGCGGAAAGGAAATCTCAATCATGCGCTCCACTGCTGTGGCGCTATCGTTGCGCAGGGTTAAGCGCAGCCAATGCGCTGATCGGGTGAATCCGAAGTTCACGCCTTTCATTTCTGCGTGGGGAATTGCAAATTGATTCGCGACTTCAGTCTTTTGCACGTCAGCCAGCGTCAACTTCTGACCCGCGTCTTCAAGCACAGAGAAGTATGGCGCCAGAGGAATCGGGTTGGTGTCGGCATGGTCGACATTCAGCACGAAGTCTTTTGCCATGGCACCGACGCACGCCAAGAGAAGGGTGCCCGCCATCGCCAAGCCTGCGAGCCAATGCTTGCGCTTTTTCTTCATCTCGGCCTGAATCAAGACGGCATCAATCACACCAGACTTGTCGATGCCGTTGCCATCTAACGCCTGAGCAAACCCTGGCGCCGCGTCTCATAGATTGCCTCTGCTTTAGAGTTCACTTTGAGTTTCTCGTAAATGCGTCGAACGTAAGTCTGCACAGTGTAATAAGTGACAGACATCAACCCGGCAATTTCATTGGAAGTAAACCCCTTGGTGATGTAGCCCAACACTTCTCGCTCCCGTGCCGATAGCGCGACGCGCTCTTCTTTGGGGTTGATGTTTTGCCCCACATCCGCAGAAAAAGTATCAGCGCCATGGAAGCGCCTTAAGACCTGGCGGGCGATCAAGGGGCTGATGGGGCTGCCTCCGGCATGGAGATTTCTGATTTCTGAGACCAGTTGTTCTGCAGTGCTGTCTTTAAGAAGATAGCCGCACGCGCCAGCCTCCAAAGATCGTATGACATGGGCCTCGTCTCCAAATATGGTGCTCACCATGGTGAGGCATTCGGGCCATTGTTTCTGTGCGGCCCTGATGACATCAATGCCTGATCCATCGGGAAGGCCCAGGTCAACCAGCAATACATCGGCCGGCGGCTGCTCCAACAGGCTTAAACCTTGCGCGCGCGTGGCGGCAGTGCCCCACAACTTGATATCGGGTGTATTTGAGATCGAGGCAATGAGGGCTCTTTGAAACTCGACATCATCATCCACCAAGGCGACATGGATGGACGTTTGACTCAGCGTGGAGGGGCGTGACAGCATATTCCCGCAGGCGGCGTTGCGCACTTTCCTTTAACTTTTATCTAACGCTCATGATGACACGAAACGTCTGCGTGCAGGCGGGTCATTTGTCGCCACTATGGGGGACATACGAGTCAAGCCGGGGTCTTTAGCATCCACAGTGTCGGCATTAGCCGTAAGCCCAGATTCATCAGGAAACCAAGCAGTGTTCAAACAGCCAGTCGTCGGATCGGGATTTGCCCTTAGCCATGTGCTCTTGCTCGAAGGCGTGGCGCGCGCGCGGCTGGAACTGCTGTCGCGCGAGTGTGCGTGGTACCGGTATGACAAGGGCGAGGAGATCATCCGGCAGGACACTACCGGCCGCGATGTCTACTTCATCACCAGCGGTTCGGTGCGAGTGCGCACCTACTCGGCCGCCGGGCGGCAAGTGAGCTTTCGGGACGTGGATGCCGGCGCGATCATCGGCGACATTGCTGCAGTCGATGGCGGACCCCGCTCGACGGAAATCACCACAGTCGCTGAATCAGTGGTCGCAGCGCTGCCGGCTGCGGCCTTCCTGCTGCTGTTGCAGGAACAACCGGAGGTACACGAGCGCTACCTTCGATATCTCACGGCCTTGATCAGACTGCTGACGACCCGGGTGACTGAGCTGACCACGCTGGCGGTTCCACACCGGGTGCAGGCCGAGCTGTTGCGGCTAGCCCGCCAATCGGGCGGTCAGGGAAACGTTGCGTTGATTCACCCGGTGCCGACCCACGCAGAAATTGCCGACCAGGTGAGCACGACCCGTGAACAGGTGACGCGGGAGATCTCGGCCCTGGCGAGGCAGGGGCTGCTCCAAAAGAACGGGGGCGCGCTGGTGGTCACCGATCTCCACGAGCTGGAGATGCTGGTGAGTGAGTCTTCATTCGGTGCGAGCCGACACTAAGGGCGGCTGTGGTGTATCAATTCCCGTACGCGGCGATGGACGCACCGGACAAGTCGGAATCGTACACGGTGCTGCGTTGATTCACCACCGAGTGATCAAACCCTTGATGCTGCGACGCCACCACCGCTTCTGTTTTGGCCTCAGCAAAGCCGCGAACAGCTGCAGTGGCGCCAATGTCGATCACGTCGGCGCTACAGGCACCCAGCAGCAGCCCGCTGAGCATCACGGTGGCGATCAAGCCGCCGGTTCTGCACGCGGTCGAAGCGATGGGGCGGGCTGTGTCGGTGTTTTGGTGCGAATCGTTGTTTTTCATGATGGCATCCTTTGTGGCCTATGTGGCAGTTGCACACCAGGTTGGCGTGTGAGTCAAGCTTAAGAAATCGGGCGCGAGGGGGCTGTGCGAAAAAACACCGTTTTGTACATTTAATTGTGATAATTTCAAATCACTTCGGTGCTGGCGTGTACGGGCAAACCGGAGACAAGTCGTTTCAAACAACAACACTCAGGAATCGCATGCCGCGCAACATCACCAAGACCCAATCGCGCAACGCTCAGTTGCACGCGCTGTGGGCAACCCTGCCCGATGCCGAATTTGAACGCCTGGGGTGTACGCGCGCCCAGCTCATCGCGCTGCAAGACGGCCTCTCAGGGTATGTTGTGTTGCCGGGCATGCCCGATTACGACGCCGACCGCAAGCTGTTCAATCCGGTGTTCGACTCGTATCCGGTGGCAATCGTTTACTGCGAATCAGACCTTGATGTTGCGCAGGTTTTGCAGTTTGCGCAGGCGACCCCGATAGGCTTCCAGGTGCGATCAGGCGGCCATTGCACCGCCGG
>JANOTO010000232.1:0-2730 GCA_031416395.1 Rhodoferax sp.
CACCCCCGCTCGCGCGACATCCGTGGCGGGTTGCGGTTTGTTTTGCAGGCGACCGCAGGTTTGACGTTTGACCAGATTGCTCTGGACGAATTAGTCATCCACTTCGGCGGCGCAGACGACGTTGCCTGGCAGTTGCACGAATGCGTGTTAGGCAAACCACTGGGCGTTCTGATGCAACCAATCGGGCCAACCGGGTTGCTGCCAGGTCGAATGGTCACGTTGCCGCCAGAGGTGGTGCAAGCCGTGGGGTTTGATGACGATGAGGCGCTACTGCCCGTAACCGCGACTGGTTTTGCAGGCTATCGGCTTGTACAGGAATACTTTGCGTTTGCGCAGCGGCTGCAGTTTGCAAAAATTCAAAAGCTTCGCGCCACGTTATCCACCATGGCGGTCACCGAGGTAGAAATTACGGTGCTGTTCTCACGCGGCGATGCTGCGCTGGAGAAGCTCGTCAGCGCAGATAACGTGCAACTGCATTGCGTGCCGGCCATCAACCTCTTTACCAAACGGCTGGATCGTGTGCCCGTGAGCGATGGGGTCAGCCAGTTTCACCTGGTGCCAGACCGCACCAAACCGCAGGATTTCGAAGTGCATTCTGTAATTGAGGTGGTGGGGCACGGCAAGTCCGAGGCCAACGGAGCCGCGCCTGAGCAGGCGTTTTTGCCTTTTTATTCCGCCTTTCATGGCAGCCGCCATTCGCACCCGGCGTACTTCACGACGACGCGTGAGCCGCGATTGCAATCGCTTAAACAGCGTACCCAGGGCAACCGCAGCAGCCATATTGGCTCCGAAGTGTTCATGCAACTGGTAGACCCGCAGCAGGCACCGTACTCCTCCTCACTGCGTCAGTTGGCGGTAACCGCACTGTGTACCAACCGCGACTTGCCCCTGCTAATGCCCATGGGAAGAGGCAATGATTTTGACTGTGTTGACTCGTACCCGGTGCGCAAGGTGACCGTCGTGCGCGGGCCTTCGCGCCCAGTGTCACCGGTAGTCAGTCAAGGCCTGGGCTGGAAGGTTATCGATCACTTGGCGCTCAACTATTTGTCACTGTCCGAAGGCAATGGCACGCAGGCTGCGTCCGCTTTGCGTGAGATGCTCACGCTTTATGCAATGCACGCCGACGAGTCGCGCCAAACGCAAGTGGCAGGTCTGCTGACCGTGCGCACCAAACCCGTAGCCCGGCGCCTACCCATGGCGGGGCCAATTGCGTTTGGCCGTGGCCTGGAGGTAACTCTTGAGGTGGAAAAAATGGCTTTCCACGGCCACAGCAGCTTTGCATTTGGCGCGTTGATGGCGCGATTCTTGAGCCGTCACGTCAATGTCAACCATTTTGTCGAGACTGTTTTAACCTTCTCTGGTAGAGGCGAGAACATGCGCTGGGAGCCGCAGTGCGGGACGCGGCCAATCCTTTAGCGGCAGTGCCGCAGCGGGTACATGCCACTTTGCAGCAGTTCGTGGACGGCCCGTGGAAGTACGACTATTTTTCTGTCATGCGCCGCCTTGAGGCTAGCGCGCAACCTCTGCCCCGCTGGGGCCGCGCCCTGCTGCCTAGCGCCGAGGCGGTAAGGGTAGGGCAAGAGCCGTCGCTGGCTTTTGCACCGGCCACTTTCAGCCGGATTGAAGATGCCACCGCTCACTCGCCGCCCCGGTTACGCCAGCAGTTCATTGGCTATATCGGACCCAACGGCCCGTTGCCCGTGCATTTGAGCGACTTTATCCAAGAACGGGCGCTTAACTACGGCGACCGCACTTGGCTCGGATTTCTGGACATGTTCACGCACCGCTTCGCGCTGCATTTTTACCGCGCCTGGGCTCAGGTGCGCCCTGCCGTTGCGTTAGACCGTCCCGATGAAGACGGCTTTCGTCTGTACGCCGGTGCCCTAGTCGGAATTGGCACGCCAGCTCGCCAGAACCGTGACTCAATTCATGATGATGCCCGCCTGCATTTCAGCGGCTGGCTTGCGCGCCAAGTGCGCAGTGCAGACAGTGTGCAAGCGGTATTGGGCGCCTATTTTGGTATTCCCGTCAAACTCGAACAATGGGTGGGCCACTGGATTCAGTTGGCTGCGGGCGATGCTAGTCGGTTAGGCCAGGGCATTGCATCCCGCGCGCTCGGCCAGGGCGCCATGCTGGGCACGCGGGTGTGGGACCGACAGCACCGGGTGCGTGTGCATTTGGGGCCGTTGAGTCTGGCGCAATACCGGCTGTTTTTGCCAGGCGGTTCGGCCCGCGCCGTGCTACAGCGTTGGATGCAGCAGCTTTTGGGGCATGAGTATTATTGGGATGCCTTGCTCACCGTCCAAGACAGTGAAGTGCCGATAACGCGTCTGGGCATTGACTCACGCCTGGGCTGGACATCCTGGACCGGCCAACAAAAGCGCCAGAAGCACGCTATCGATGTGCTGATTCCCGGAGAAGGGCCGTAGTTCAAATTTACAACCGATGTTCGTCTTGATCATTGATACTTGGAGACCCCATGAGTGAAATCAGCCGCACGGCACTGTTTGGAAAACTCAACGCTTTGGGCTACAAAGCCATCGAAGGAGCCACCATTTTTTGCAAAATGCGGGGCAATCCGTATGTGGAATTGGAGCACTGGTTTGCCCAGCTACTGCAAACACCAGACTCCGACCTGCACAAGATCATCCAGCACTACGGCCTTGACGCTTCGATCCTGGCCAAGGACATGACCACGGCACTGGACCGCCTGCCGCGTGGTGCAACCGC
>JANOTO010000233.1:0-3063 GCA_031416395.1 Rhodoferax sp.
GCGGCGAGCAGCGCGGCGCTGATGCCGTCTTTGTCAGTCGTCCAAACCGACCCATCGCGGCGCAAGAATGCGGCACCGGCGCTTTCCTCGCCGCAAAACCCCAGCGTGCCGTCTTGCAAGCCCGCCACGAACCATTTGAAGCCGACCGGTGTCTCAAAAAGCGGGCGACCAAGCCGCGTTGCCAGCCGGTCAATCAATTGGGTACTGACCATGGTTTTGCCCACGCCTGCCTGTGGGCTCCACTGGGGGCGGTGTGAGAAAAGATAGTCGATAGCCACCGCCATGTAGTGGTTCGAGGGTAGCAAGCCAGCGCTTTTGGCAACGATGCCGTGCCGGTCGTGATCGGTGTCGCAGCCGAAGGCGATATCGAAGCGGTCTTTCATGCCCACCAGCTGCTGCATCGCGTACCGTGAGGACGGGTCCATCCGAATTTGGCCATCCCAGTCCAGCGGCATGAAGCTGAAGGTGGGGTCTACAACGTCGCTCACCACGGTCATGTTCAGGCCATAGGTTTCGGCGATCACGTTCCAGTAGTGAACACCCGCACCGCCCAGCGGATCGACACCGATGCGGATGTTTGAGCTGCGAATCACATCCATATCGATCACGTTGCCGAGATCGGCCACAAAAGCGTTTACAAAATCATAGCGGTGCGTGGTGGCTGCCGCCAGTGCCTTGGCACGCGGCATGCGTAGCACGCCTCTGAGCTGCGCCTCCAAAAAGCGGTTGGCTGCTGCTTCGATCCACTGGGTGACCTCGCCGCTGGCAGGGCCGCCGTGGGGTGGGTTGTACTTCAAGCCGCCATCGCGTGGTGGGTTGTGCGACGGCGTTATCACAATGCCATCGGCCAAGGCGCTGGTGCGGTGGCGGTTGTGGGTCAAAATTGCATGCGAAATCGCTGGGGTGGGCGTGTATTCATCGTTGGCCGCCAGCATCACGTCAACGCCATTGGCAGCCAGCACTTCGAGCGCGCTAGCGCCAGCGGGGTGGGACAGCGCGTGGGTGTCCAGCCCCAAGAACAACGGCCCTTCAATGCCATGCGCTTTGCGATGCAGGCAGATAGCCTGGGTGATGGCCAGCACGTGCCACTCGTTGAACGAGCGGTCAAAGGCAGAACCTCGATGCCCCGAGGTGCCGAACGCGACACGCTCTGCGGCGACCGTGGGGTCGGGCACTTGGGCGCAGTACGCCGCAACGAGCTTGTCCACGTCGATCAACACGGATGGCGGTGCGGCGTGCCCAGCGAGGGCGTTGATCAGTGTTGCCACAGCACCTCACCCATGTCGACATCCAGCAGGTCATCAATGCGCTCCACGCTGAGATCGGCCGACGGGTAGGCCTCAATGATGGCCGGATCGTTCGCGTAGTGGCCCTGCCGCGGAAAGACGGTGGTCAAGCGGCGCTGCATGATTTTCTTCATCGCGCTAAGAATGCGCAGCTTGTCATCCACCATCACGTAATGCTGTGCTGGGTAGCGCTTCTGCACCGAGTCGAGCATTTCTTCTTTGTGGATATAGATCAGCACCCGCCCGTCAACGGCATTCCACAAACCGCTGCGCTGCACCTTGCGCGGCTGGAAGACCACATCGCCATCTGAGAGGATCACCGTGCGGCCCAAGCTGTTCAGGCGCGCAATGACTTCCAGCGCACGCGGATAAAGACGATCAGCGAAGGGGTAGTCGATGAGGTAGCTGGACATCTGTAGCAGGCGTGGGTCATCACTCTGCCCGACGCCATTCTCGGTGTCGAGGCGGTAGCGTTGCAGCGCACCGAGGTAATCGGCGTAGCCGAGTTCGGCGCGTAACGTCTCAAAGTGCTTCCAATAGTGGCTGGCGCTGGCCGCGCCGAATTCGCGATCAAGATGGGCACGCAAGTCGGCGGTGATCCGGTCGTTGTCGAGCAGGGTGTTGTCGACATCAAGCAGAAACACCGTGTCTTGCTGCGCACTCATACGGCTTGTGTCACTGATGTCACTTTGCGACCTTCGTTGCCAAGGCAAAGGCGTGGCGGGCAATTTGATCGTCCTCCTGCGAGACGATCACCTGCACCATGCAGCGCGAAGTGGCAGTATTGACGGGGTTCTGGGCCGACAGGTTACGGTGTTCATCAAGGCGGACGCCGATCCACGACAAATGGCTGCAGATCCCGGCACGCACCTGCGCATCGTTTTCGCCAATGCCACCTGTGAAGACGAGCATATCAACGCCATCCAGCGCGGCGATCATGGCGGCGATCTGCTTGCCCACTGAATAACAAAACATCTGGATCGCAAGCTGTGCATCGGTGTTGCTCAAAGCGGCCTCATGCAGGCGCCGCATGTCGCTGCTGAGGCCCGAAATCGCCAACAGGCCAGACTTGTGATCAACCAGCTCGGCGAGCTTTGCGACATCAAACTTCATTTCGCGCATCAGGTACAGCAGCACGCCGGGGTCAAGATCGCCACTGCGGGTGCCCATGATCGCGCCGCCGGTGGGTGTCAAGCCCATGCTGGTGTCAATTGACTTTCCGTTTTTGACTGCGGTGACGCTTACGCCATTGCCAAGGTGAGCGATGACGACGCGATCAGGCAAATCGCGCCCAAGTTCGTGCACGATGGATTCGTACGAGAGGCCGTGGAAGCCGTAGCGTTGGATGCCTGCTGATCGCAATTCTTGAGGGATCGGCAGCACGCGTGCGACATCCGGCAGGCCCGCGTGAAAGGCCGTGTCGAAACACGCTACCTGTGGAAGGCCAGGAAATTGCGCCAGCGCAAATCGAATGAATGAGAGCGCGGCGGGCATGTGCAGCGGCGCAAAACCGACCGCTGCTTCAAGCTGCTGAACCACCGAGGCATCGAGCAGGCAATGCTGGCGCAAGGTGGGGCCACCATGCACGACACGATGGCCGATGGCGTCTGGTGCGGGCACGCCGGGCTTGGCCAGCAACTCGTTGATGCTCGCAAACGCCTCTACGGTGCTGGCGTTGGCAACCGTGGTTGCCGACAACTCCTCAAGGTGCCCTGACTGCATCCGGAACAAGCCGAATTTGAAGGAAGAGGAACCGCTGTTGAGCGCCAAAACGATC
>JANOTO010000234.1:0-8705 GCA_031416395.1 Rhodoferax sp.
TTGGAGACATCATGGTCGGATTATGTTGTCACGTGGCCTTTGGGGATCGCCCCCAATAGTTGCTGTGTGTAAGCATGCTGCGGGCGGGCGTAGATGTCGTCCGAGCTGCCGCGCTCAACGATCTCTCCTTGGCTCATCACCAAAATCTCGTCGGCCATGTACTTCACCACCGCCAGGTCGTGGCTGATGAAGACGTAGGTCAGGCCAAACTCTTCCTGCAAATCCAGCAGCAGGTTTAGCACGGTGGCCTGAACGCTGACATCCAGAGCACTCACGCTTTCGTCGCAGACGATGATTTCGGGCTGCATCGTCAGGCAGCGCGCAATGGCGATGCGCTGGCGCTGGCCGCCTGAGAACTCATGCGGATATTTACCAAACGCATCGGCGTGCAAACCCACTTTTTCAATCATCGCCAGCGCCTTGCGGGCGCGGTCATCGTCATCGGTGCCGATCTTGTGGATGCGCATCGGCTCGATCAAAATCTGCCCCACAGTGAAGCGCGGGTTCAGGCTGGCGTAGGGGTTTTGAAAGATGATCTGGATGCGGCTTCGATAGCTGCGCATTTGTGAGGCGTTCAACTGCGCGAGGTCTTTGCCCTCGAACATGATGCTGCCAGCGGTCGCATCCGTCAGGCGCGTGAGCATCATGCCCACTGTCGTTTTGCCGGAGCCTGATTCGCCCACGACGCCCAGCGTGCGGCCTTTGTGCAGCGAGAAGTCTGCGCCTTTCACAGCGCTGAACACGCTGCGTCTGAACAGCCCAGTTTTCAGCGGATAGTCTTTGCGCAGGCCTTTGACTTCAATCAGCGCCGGGCCACTGACTGGCTTGCTCACGCGCTGCTCCGTGCTGATCAGGCGGTTGTTGACGATGTCGTCAATCACGGCCAGGCGGCGCGGGCGATTGTCAAGCCGGGGGCGGCAGGCGAGCAGCGCTTGGGTGTAGGCATCCTGGGGGGCGTTGAAGATGGTGGCGACATCGCCTTTCTCGCGCACCTCGCCGCTGCGCATCACCACTACTTGGCTGGAGATTTCACCGACCAGGCCCAGGTCATGGCTAATGAACAGGATGCTCATTTTTTGGCGCTGCTGTAACCGCGCCAGCAAGTCCATGATTTGCCGCTGAACGGTTACATCCAGCGCAGTGGTGGGCTCGTCTGCTATCAACAGCTTGGGTTCGCACGCAATCGCCATAGCGATCATCACGCGCTGCTGCTGCCCGCCCGAGAGTTGAAACGGGTACGATTTCAAGCGCTCTTTGGGGTTGGGAATGCCGACCTCGGTCATCAAATCCAGCGTGCGATCCATCGCCTGCTTGGCGCTCAGGTTCATGTGAATGCGCAGCACCTCGGCAATCTGGTCGCCCACAGTGAAGACGGGGTTCAACGAACTCATCGGCTCCTGGAACACGACCGAGATGTCTTTGCCGCGCAGGTGGCGCATGTCTTCGATAGGCGTGGTGAGCAGGTCACGCCCGCCGTAGATGATCTTGCTGCTGGCATCCACCACCGCGTTTTCAGGCAGCAGGCGAACGATGCTCATCGCTGTCACGCTTTTGCCGCTGCCGGATTCGCCCACCAGGGCCACAGTGCTGTTTTCGGGCACGTCGAAGCTGACGCCCTTCACGGCTTGCACGGCGTGGGTTTTGCTCATGCGGAAGGACACCCGCAGGTCTTGAACGCTGATTAGATTTGTCATGATGTCTAGCTTCGAATTCAGCGCAATTTAGGGTCCAGCGCGTCGCGCAGGGCATCGGTCAGCAAGGCGAAGGCCGTCACAAAACTCGCCATGAACACCGTGGCTGCCACCAATTGCCACCACTTGCCCAGCACCAGCTCGATTTGCGACTCCGACAGCATCGTGCCCCAGCTCACCATGTCAATCGGCACACCCAGACCGAGGAACGACAAAATCACCTCCGCCTTGATAAAGCCCACCACATGCAAGCTCAACTGCACCAGCACCACGTGGCTGATGTTTGGCAGGATGTGCGTGAACATGCGCGAGGCGTGCGATGCGCCAATCGCCTGCGCTGCCATTACATACTCGCGTGCGCGGTGCTTGATGTACTCGGCGCGCACCAAGCGGTAAATACCGGTCCAGCCGACCAAGCTCAAGATAATCACCACCGTCCAAATACCGCTGCCCAGCGTGCCCGCCAGCGGCCCCGACTTCAATACTGCAGCCAGCGCAAACACCAGCAAGATGTAGGGAATGGCCGTGAACACGTTGTAAACCCACTCCAAAAAGTCGCCGACCGGGCCACCAAAGTAGCCGCCAATCGCCCCCAAAATCGTACCAATCAACGTCGCAAACAAGGCGGCAGCCAAGCCGACGGTGATCGACACCTGCGCGCCCTTGACCACTTTTGAGAGCACGTCACGCCCCAACTGATCGCCGCCGAAGGGCAGCGTGTCTGATTTGACCGTTGTGACGGTTTTGACCTGCGAGGCGCGCTCAGCCCACTCCTTGTAGCGCGGGGCCAGCGGATCCACGTCGCTAATGTCTACCGCAGCCCCCGCAATTCTGTCGATCACGGCGGTTTGTGAGCCGTCCACAATCTTGCCGACAAAATGCGGCGGTGCAAACGGCGTACCCGCCTCTTTTTGCCAGTCTTTGCCGACCAGGCCAAGCTGCGCCAGCAGCACGATGCCAATGAAAAACAGCGTGACGTAGAGTGACACCATGCCGACGCGGTCGTTCTTCAGGCGCTTCCAGGCCTGGGCCCACACGCCGGGGGATTGGGGCAGATCTCTTAAAACAGCAGCAGTGGTGGTCATTTCAGCGTCACCCTTGGGTCAACAAACTTGTACAAAACATCGGTGATCAGGTTGATCACCATCGTGAGGAAAGCGAGGTATACCGTGGCGGCTTGAATCACGGGGTAATCGCTTCGGTTCACCGCCACCAGGATCTCGCGGCCTAGGCCTGGGATCGAGAAAAACACCTCGATCAAGAACGAGCCAATGAACACGCCGGGCAGTTGCGTGGCGACATTGGTCAGAATGGGAATCATCGCGTTGCGCAGCACGTGCTTGAGCAGGATGGTGTTCTCCGTCACGCCCTTGGCGCGCGCGGTGCGAACGTAATCTTGACCAATTTCATCTAAAAAGAAGCTGCGGTACAGCCGGGTTTGCGGAGCCAGGCTGACCAGCACCGCAAGAATGACGGGAAGCGGTGCGTAGACCGCCAGGTTTTTCCACACGCTGTTGCTCCAGCCCTGCACCGGGAACCAGCCCAGCAGAAAGCCAAACACGTACTGGCCGACGATGATGTAGACCAAGAAGCTGATCGACAGCGCCACGGTGGTGATGATCATGATGGCGCGATCCGTCAAGCTACCACGCACGTACGCTACGGCCAGCCCAGCGAGGATGGCCAAGATGACTTCCAGCACCAAAATGGGGATCATGATGGTGAGCGTGGCCGGCAGACGGGTGGCGAAGATGCTGGAGATCGCCTCGTTCGTCGTCCAGCTCTTACCCCAATCAAACGTGAAGATTTGCTGAATGAAAACCCAGAGCTGCTCCCACACCGACTTGTCCAGCCCCAATTGCGCGCGCAAGCTTGCGATGCGCGCGGGCGAGGCGTTCAGGCCCGCCATTACCTCGGCCGGGTCGCCGCCGAAAAATTTGAACAAAAAGAAAACCAGCAGGATCACACCCAGCAGGGTGGGGATCATTTGCCAGAGGCGTCTAAGGATATAGGAAAGCATATGTGTCTAACTCGGGGAAACGCCCATGGATAATGAGGACGGGGGCGATTATGCTTGCGTCCTGTTTGATTGGGCATTGGGGGTTGCGACTATGAAAATGAAATTTCTGCGGGCGGTTTTTGCGGTAGGGGTATGGTTTTTGGCGATGAGTGCGGTGCATGCACAAAGCAAGCCAACAGAAAAAGTGCTGCGCTATGCCTTCCAGATTGCCGAGACCGGGTTTGACCCGGTGCAGGTCTCAGACCTCTATTCCCGCATCGCCACTGGCAACATGTTTGAGTCGCTCTACGAGTATGACTACCTGGCCCGCCCGGTCAAGATAAAACCGATTCTGGCTGAGGGCATGCCCGTCCTCAGCGATGATTTTCGAACCCACACCATCAAGATCAAACCGGGCATCTACTTTGCGGACGATGCCGCTTTTGGGGGCAAGAAACGTGAGTTGACCGCGCAAGACGTGGTCTACACGTACAAGCGGTTCTTTGACCCTGTCAATAAAAGCCCCGCATACTCGGATATGGAGGAAGAGGGGCTGGTAGGTATGGCCGAGCTGCGCGCCGCTGCCGAAAAGCCCGGCGCGAAGTTCGATTACGACAAAGAGGTGCCAGGTCTGAGAGCGCTTGATCGCTACACAGTTCAGTTCCGCACAGAGAAAATTCGGCATCGATTCATCTACCGCTTGGCCGACCCTGGCACCCAGGGTACCGTAGCGCGTGAGGTGGTCGAGAAATACGGCGACAAGATCATGGAGCATCCGGTAGGCACGGGTCCGTTTATGCTGGGCCAATGGACGCGCTCGTCGAAAATGGTGTTTGTCAAAAACCCCAATTACCGCGACGTGTTTTACGAGGCAGAGCCCCCGGCGGATGACCCCAAGGCGCAGGCCATTTACGCGCAGATGAAGGGTAAAAAGCTGCCGATGGTTGACCGGGTGGAGGTGTCCGTTATTGAAGAAGTGCAGCCGCGCTGGCTGTCGTTCCTGGGCAATGATCAAGACCTGCTGGAGCGCCTGCCCAACGCCTTTGCCTACCAGGCAATTCCCAATAACAAGGTCGCTCCTAATCTTGCCAAAAAGAACATCGCCATGGAGCGCGTGCCTATCCCGGATGTCACGGTGACCTACTTCAACATGGAAGACCCGCTGGTGGGCGGCTACACGCCCGAAAAGATCGCCTTGCGGCGCGCCATTGCGCTGGCCTACAACACTGATGAAGAGATTCGCCTGCCCCGGCGCAACCAGGCCATTCCCGCGCAAGGCCCGATTCAGCCAGGCACCTTTGGTTACGATGCCAAATTCAAGACGGAAATGAGCGAATACAACCCGGCACGGGCGGCTGCATTGTTTGACATGTATGGCTATATTGACCGAAATGGCGACGGCTGGCGTGATTTGCCCAACGGCAAGCCTCTGGTGCTGGAGTACGCCACCTCGCCCGACGCGACCTCGCGCGAGCTCAATGAGATCTGGAAGAAAAACATGAACGCGGCGGGCATCAAGGTCGAGTTCAAAATTGGGAAATGGCCGGAGCATTTGAAGGCTGCTCGAGCTGGCAAACTGATGATGTGGGGCCTGGGCTATAGCGCCTCCATCCCAGATGGTGCCGATGCCCTAGGTCTTTCCTATGGGCCGGGCAAGGGCGAATCGAACCTGTCGCGCTTTGTCAATGCGGACTTTGACAAGCTCTTTCAGCAGCACCAACTCATGCCCGATGGCCCTGAGCGTTTAGCGGCGATGCAAAAATTGACGAAAATACTGGTGGCCTACATGCCTTACAAGTTTTCAACCCACCGAATCATCACCGACATGACCCACCCTTGGCTGGTGGGCTACCGCCGCCACCCCATCTCGCGTGGTTTCTGGAAGTATGTGGACATCGACACCAGTAAACTGCCGAAGTGATTGCCCCAACTTATTTAACTGGAGGAAACCTATGAAATTTATTACGCAAAAAACTATCCTCGCCACCTGCTTTGCCGTCCTGTTTGCTGGCACCAGCTTTGCCGCTGTCATCCCCCCCGGCGTGCAATTGCACCCCACGCAGACGCTGATCCGCAACAATGGCTCGGAGCCTGAAACGCTCGACCCGGCGCTGGCCGAATCGGTGGGTGCCAACAACCTCACCCGTGATTTGTTTGAAGCGCTGACCTCTAACGAAAGCACCGGCAAAATCGTGCCCGGTGTGGCCGAAAGCTGGCGGCAGACTGACCCCACCACCTGGGTCTTCAAGCTGCGCCCCAACGCCAAATGGTCGAATGGCGACCCGGTGACGGCGGAAGATTTTGTTTATGGCATTCGCCGCTTTCTGGACCCTAAAACAGCCTCCACGTACTCGTCAACCTATGGCGTGTTTTTGCTCAATGGGGCAGCCGTCGTCAAAGGCACCAAGCCACCGACCGACGTGGGCATCAAAGCCATTGATCGATTGACGGTTGAAGTCAAAACCGCCTACCCGGTGAGTTTTTTGCCCGCCCTGATGAGCAACAACAACCTGGGGCCTGTGCACAAGGCCACGGTGGAGAAGCACGGCAAGGAGTGGACTAAACCTGCCAACATGGTCAGCAACGGCGCCTATACGCTCAAGGACTGGCAGGTGAACAACCGCCTGGTGATTCAGAAAAACCCTCAGTATTGGGACGCGGCCAATGTGCAATTGACGCAGGTGACCTATCTACCGGTTGAAGACGGCAATGCCGACGTGAAGTTGTTTGAATCCGGTGAAAACGAGTTTGTCTACCAATTGCCACCTGGCACGTTTGAAACCTATAAAGCCAAGTACCCCAAAGAAATTCGCAATTCACCGATCCTGGGCCTGCGCTACTACTCGTACCACACACAAAGCCCGATGTTCAAGGATGTGCGGGTGCGCAAAGCGCTTTCGATGGTGCTTGACCGGAAAATCCTCGCTGAGCGCGTCACGGCCGATGGCCAGGCCCCTGCTTACAGCGCGATGGTGAACGGCATTGAAGGCGCGGATGTCACGCCTTACGAGTGGTCTACCTGGCCGATGGAGAAGCGCGTCGCCGATGCAAAGAAGCTGTTGGAAGAAGCAGGGGTCAAGCCCGGCACCAAGTTCACCTTCTCGTACAACACCAGTGAATACCACAAGAAGATGGCGGTGTTTGCAGCGTCTGAATGGAAGACCAAGCTGGGCTTGAACGTTGAAACCGAAACGATGGAATTCAAGGTGCTGCTCAAGAAGCGCCATGACGGCGCGTTTGAGATGGCACGCAACGGCTGGCTGGCGGACTACAACGATGCCACCTCTTTCTTGACGCTGATTCGCTGCGACTCGGATCAGAACAACAACTTCAACTGCAACCGCGAAGCCGAGAAGCTGATTGAAGAAGGCTCCAAGCTCACAGATCAGGCCAAGCGCAAGACTCTGCTAACTCAGGCCTCCAAAATGATCATGGACGACTACCCCATGATTCCGCTCTTGCAATACTCGTTGCCGCGCCTGGTCAAATCTTACGTGGGTGGCTATTCCGTCGAGAACGCGCAAGACCGCTTCCGCTCCAAAGACATGTACATCATCAAGCACTAAGCTCGATTGAGTTAGCGCTTAAGTTTTCAGATGTGGTCTTACACCCTTCGCCGGGTTTTGGCGACCCTGCCCACCATGTTGGTGGTGATCACGGTTTGCTATATTTTGCTGCACCTCACACCGGGCGGGCCGTTTGACACGGAACGCAAGGTGTCTGAGGCAGTGCTGGCTAACTTAAAGGCCAAATACCACCTTGATTTGCCACTGTGGCAGCAGTACCTTTACTACCTCAAGGGTTTGCTGCAAGGTGATCTGGGCGCATCGTTTCGCTACGCAGATTGGTCGGTCAACGACCTGGTGGCCAACGCGCTGCCGGTGTCGTTGTTCATTGGCGGCGGCTCATTGGTGTTGTCGCTTTTCATCGGTGTGGCGCTGGGTATCGTGGCGGCACTGCGGCACAACAGCGTGGTCGATCACTTCGTGATGTTGATCGGCAATTTGGGCAGCGCCTTTCCCAGCTTCGTGATCGGCCCAGTGCTGATCCTGATTTTTGCGATTGGCCTGAAGTGGTTTCCGGCAGGGGGTTGGAATGACTTTCAAATTCGGTACGCCGTTTTGCCGATGGCGCTGCTGACTTTTATCAACGTCGCCACCATTGGCCGCATCATGCGCGGCAGCCTGCTGGAGGTGATGCACAGCAACTTCATCCGCACGGCACGCGCCAAGGGCTTGCCCACGCGCGTTGTCGTGTTGCGCCATGCGCTCAAGCCGGCACTGTTGCCCGTGGTCTCCGTGGTGGGGCCGCTGGCGATCGGCAGCATCACCGCCGCGTTGGTGACGGAGACTGTGTTCTCTCTGCCCGGTCTGGGCAAGTTGATCGTGAATGGCGCAGGTAACCGCGACTACACGCTGGTGCTCGGGCTGGTGGTGCTGATCACCGTGCTGGCGGTGATGCTGAACCTGCTGGTCGATTTGGCTTACGCCTGGCTTGACCCCAAGATTCGGTACTAAACCCATGGCTTTTTCCAACCGAAACGATGGCCTGGTGACGGCGCTGGCCAGCACGGGCGCCGCCGCAGCGCGGGCAGCCGTCAGCCTACCCGCGCCCATCAAGGGTCGCAGTTTGTGGGCCGACGCACGCCGCCGCTTCTGGCGCAATAAGGCGGCGGTGATCAGTTTGATCTTGCTGATGTTCATCGCCCTGGCCTGCGTGGTCGGGCCTTGGGTGCTGCCACATGCGTTTGACAGCGCGGATTGGGACGCTATGAGCCTGCCGCCTACGCTGAAAAATTTTCACCTGTGGGGCACCGACGATGCGGGGCGCGACCTGCTGGTGCGCAGCCTGATCGGGGGGCGTGTGTCCCTGATGGTCGGCGTGCTGGCCACTTTGTCGTCCGTCACCATCGGCATCATTTGGGGTGCGACCGCCGGCTTCTTGGGTGGCAAGGTGGATGCGCTGATGATGCGGATTGTGGACATGATGTATGCCATCCCCTATCTGCTGATCGC
>JANOTO010000235.1:0-4967 GCA_031416395.1 Rhodoferax sp.
GCGCGGGGCTTCATGGCCTTCATGCGGGAGTCAAAATTGTCAGTGTCAATTTCCAGAAACTTGCGGTCAGCCACCGGGGCTAGGGGGTCGGCAGGCTTGCCCGACAGGTCGGCCAGCACGCCCATGATGAAGGGCAACTGCACCTTCTTTTGCGCCCCGTAGAGCTCGACGTCGTATTCAATTTGAACGCGGGGCGCCCGGTTGCGGGCGACGAACTTTTGACTGCTGGCGGCCATGGTGACTTCCTTGGTTGGTTGACGAAATGAGGCGGATAGTGCAGGGTTGAATAAACCTGGTTTAGGGTGCGGGTCTAGACTGGTTTGCCAGTGATGTTTTGAATGCTGTTGATCGCGTCAGGGGCGAGGTCGTTCATGATATCGATAAAGCTCACGCCCACCAAGCGTTTGGCGCGCTTGATCAACATGGGGGCCGGATTGCCGGGCTCGGTTTTTTCCAGAAAGGCAATCACCTTGTCGAGCATTTGCAACGCATCCTGGCGGGTGCTGATCTCACCACGCATCGGGCTGCCCGCCGCGCGCGCTGCGCCGGGGGCAGCGTTGCCGTCAGCCTCTGCTTCGGCGGCTTGCGCCGCTTCCGGGTTCGCAGCGGTAACAGTCGCCTGGCAGACCGTGCGCAGCAAATGGGTGAGGGTGCGCAGCGGTTTGAGGTCGATCTGGTCACCTCTGCCGGTCTTGGCCTCGATGAGTGCTTCGAGCTGTTGTGCCAGCGCCGCCGCGCCAATGGCGAGGTCAAACACATTCGGGGTCGCAGTGTAGATGTCCAGCAGGGCGTCTGTCACTTGGGGCAGAGAGTAAGCGGGGTCTTTGCCCGAGGCCGTGAGCTTGCTGTGTGCGATCGCAATGTCGCGCACGCGAATGGCACCGACAGCGCGCGAGGTGCCCAGCACACAGTCGTACAGGTCGCGCAGCACCATGCTGGAATCGGACAGGGGTGCCAGCGCATTCATGCGCATGGTGGGGTCGTTGTCGTCGTCAGCATCCAACTGCGGGTGCAGGGTGTCCCAAAACCGATCAACCAACCCGACGAGCAACGTGAGCCCCAACGAAAACCCTTCAAGGCCTTGTGTGCGGGTGGCAGCGCGCAATGCGAGCACGCCCACGCGCACGTCTTTGGAGCGTTGCAGCAAGTCTGTGGCGCGGCCCGTCAAGGCACGCCATTCAGGCTCGACCGCTGGAATGAGCGTGTCGCCGAATTGCTGCTCGGCCTTGGGTTGCGCGTCAGCCTCCAGCGCCGTAAACGCGGCATCGTACTCAAGATCATCGCCACTGGGCAGCGCCTCACTGATGGGGCTCAACAAGGTTTCGATGGATTCGGTACTGAGCATGACGCGTCTTTAGCCTCTTCAGGTAGACCTCTGGACTATTTTGTCTGTGGGTTTGAACAGCAAAACGAATGGCGGGAGCGGAATTTCAAGTGGGCAAGTGCCCGTTTGGGACAGGGAAACTGTTTCCGATATGGCGCTGGCAGCCAACCTTACGCGGCTTTGCTTTTGGGTGTCTTCGCGGCGATGGCTATTTAATCCATAGCCGAATCGAATCCCAAGCGCGTCCGAGCAAGCCTGCCTGTTCCACCGCTTCCAGTGCAATGAGAGGAATATCGGCCACGGTTTGCTCGCCCACGGTCACTTTCAGGCTGCCCAGCGGCTGGCTCTTGGCGACCGGGGCGACCAGGGGGTCGGGCCGCACCACCTGGGTTTTGATTTTGCTAGCACTGCCCATTGGCACCGTGATGATGATGGGCTGGGCGCGCCCGAGCTTGACGGTGGCGTCCTTGCCTTTCCAGAGAGTGGGGGTTGAGACGGGCTGGTTTGCATCGAACAGCTTGACCGCTTCAAACGCTGTGTAGCCCCAGTTCAGGAGCTTTTGCGACTCGTTGGCGCGGGCATTTTCATTGGCGGCCCCCAGCACCACGGAAAGCAGGCGGCGGCTGCCCGTGCTCGGTGTGCTGATGACCGTGACAGGCGCGCTGGCACCTGTCGAGGGTGCGCTCGCGGGTGCTGCGGGTGCAACAGCGCCCAAGTTGGCGAATTCACGCTTGGCGGTGGCAATCAGGCAGTAACCCGCCGCATCGGTATGGCCCGTCTTCAGGCCGTCCACTGTCGGGTCGCGAAACAGCAGCAAGTTGCGGTTGGTGTCATTGGTGGCGGGGGTTCCCGCGTAGTGGTACTTCTTGATGGCGTAGAAATGAATGAACTCTGGGAAATCCCGCATCAGCCGCGTGGCCAGAATGCTCAAATCCCGCGCCGTGGTGAGGTGGCCTGCTTCGGTCAACCCTTCCGGGTTTTTGTAGCTGGTGCCTTTCATCCCGAGCGTCTTGGCCTGCTCGTTCATCAATTGCACAAAACGCTCTGCCGTGCCACCCACGCCTTCGGCCAGGGCCATGGTGGCATCGTTGCCCGATTGAACAATCATGCCCTTGATGAGGTCTTCCACTGGCACCTGCATTTTCGGGTCGATGAACATGCGTGAGCCGGGCATCTTCCAGGCGCGCGCACTCACAGGCAGTGTTTGCTTCAGATCAATTTTTTTGCTGCGCAGCGCATCGAATACCAGGTAGGCGGTCATCAACTTGGTGAGCGATGCCTGCTCGACCGGCGAATCAATGTCTTTTTCGGCCAGCATTTGGTTGGACGTGACATCCAGCAGCAGGTATGACTTGGCCGCGATTTCAGGGGGTTGAGGGGCCTGTGCAGCGGCGCTGAGTGATAGAGCCGTCAGCACGGCTGCAAAAAAAACCTTCATGGCCAGCGTCCCACGGATGCCGACATGCGCAAACGCTCAACCACCTCACCCTTAGTCAAGTGCGAGTCCACAATTTCGTCAATGTCGTGTGCATCGACATACGTGTACCAGACGTTTTCCGGGTACACCACCGCAACCGGGCCACCGGCGCAGCGGTCCAGGCATCCGGCTTTGTTGACACGCACTTTGCCGACGCCTGCCAGGCCAGCGGCCTTGACTTGCGCTTTGCAGCGGTCAAAACCAGCCTGGGCTTGGTGCTGGGTACAGCAGTCTTCGCCGTTTTTACGCTCGTTGAGACAAAAGAAGATATGTCGCTCGTAGTAGGGTTTGGCCAAAGGTGGCGGTAAATCATGGGGGTTGTTCGAAGCTTGATTCATTGCACCATTTTAGTTTTCAGATTGGCGGGTTTCAGGCCGCGCGATCAAGATCAAGACGTAAATCAGTGTTGCATACGGCCAAAGCCACGCCAACCACTGCGCAACGCCATTGAAGCGGATGAATCGGCCCTGCTCCCAAGCGTGCAGCGTCTGCTCGTAATACGGCCCAATGGAAGCTTGGTTGATGATGCTCAGGTAAACACCTAGGCACAGGATGGCTAGCGCTGCGCTGAAACGCCTGCGCACCAGCAGCAGTGCGCAGGCGACAACAAACGCCAGTGCGAAGCCTACTTGGGCGGGTAGGCCAAACCATGCCCACGCATGAAACGGTCCAAAACTCAACGCCGCAGAAAGTGCCGTCACACCCACGGCGCTGGCCATGACACCCAGCACAAACAGGCCACGGCGTAGCCCGCCGCGAATAACGCAAAACCCGACCAGGCAGGGTATCAGCGCGCCCAGCAGCACGGACAACATCTCGGCGCTGGGGGTCATCGGTTGCAGCTCCACCGCGCGCACGGGCAGCCACTCCAGAAAGGGTGTATCTGCAAGCTGCTCGGCCAGGGTCTCTTCCACACGCTCAAATACTTGCCCCAAGCCTAATGGCACTGCTGCTGGGAACAGCAAGGCAATCGGCCACAACGCCAGCAAGACCAGGCCCCCGCGCGCATCACTCACAAACCAGTGGTTGCGAATGCGGCTCCAGCGGTCCAGCGCGCCAGCCTTCTCCAGCGTCGTTGCGGCGACGGCGCCCAGCCAGCCGCCGAACAGATTCAGCGCTAAATCCACATTGGAGGGCACCCGAGATATCAAAAAACCTTGTACCGTTTCCATCGACAGTGCCATCAGCCCGGCGATCAGCGTCGCCAGCAAAACCGCATGGGTGCCGCGACCCGTCCGTAACGCGGCCAGCGCCACGAGAAAGCCAAATGGCATGTACCCCGCGATATTGATGCCGACATCAAACCCCGTCCAGTATCGAGGCCAGGGTTGCCACAAATAACTGAAGGGGAAAATGCCCTGGGCGCGCCACTCGGCGAACGGGTAAAGGCTGGCGTAAACAATCAAGCTCGCATAAATCAGGGACAGCGGCCATGCCGAGGTTTTATGCATCAAAAAGGTTTCACTACAACCAGAATCACGACACAAGCCAGCATCAGCACGGGCGCTTCATTGAACCAGCGGTACCAAACATGGCTGCGCACATTCTTACCAGCCTGAAATTTTTTGAGCAAACTGCCGCACGCCCCGTGGTAGCCGATGATCAGTAACACCACAAACAGCTTGAGGTGCAACCACGCATTGCCCGGCCCACGCCCAATGCCATAACCCAACCACAGCCACACGCCAAAGACCAACGCCAAAAGCGCCAGTGGCCCCATGAACCGATAAAGCTTTGATGCCATCAACAGCAATCGATCCCGCTCGGCGGTTGAATCGGCGGGCACCTGCGCCAGATTCACAAAAATGCGCGGCATGTAAAACAGCCCCGCAAACCAGCTGACAACGAAGATGATGTGAAGGGATTTGATCCAGAGCATGGGGGAAGTTTAGATGCCGTTTGGGACCGTGCCGAGCGTGGCGGTTTCGTGCATGCTCGAAAATTCACTCATCGGGATGAAGCGCAAGGCGCCCGGAGCGCAGCAACCGGAGCGTACTTCAGTACGTGAGGATTGCGAGCACCGCGCAACGCCGCGATTCGCCCGATTAGTGGATTTACGAGCATGCACCAAAAAAAACCCCAGCACTGGGCTGGGGGATAAGCCTATTTGCTGTCACACATCAAGGCCCCGCTCAGGGAGGAAAAGCGGGAGGTGGCAAGCCACCC